>JAQTNZ010000001.1:0-23515 GCA_028713595.1 Methylovulum sp.
GCACCGCCGCTTCCTGCAATTTGGCGGCTAGGTCGATATTGGCCTTTTCATCAAAGCGGGCGCGTAGCTCAATCACCACGGTCACGACCTTACCGGCACGGGCCGCCTTAATCAAAGCGCCGACGATGGGCGAATCCGCCCCTGTCCGGTATAAGGTCTGCTTAATCACCAGCACATCGGGGTCGGCGGCGGCTTGGCGCAAAAATTCGACCACTGGGGCGAACGATTCGAACGGGTGGTGCAGCAAAATGTCATTTTTTCTGATCGCGGCAAACATATCCTTGTCTTTCGCCAATTGCGGCGGGATGCAGGGCTTGAAGGGCGCAAACTTCAAATCGGGGCGGTCCAGCAAGTCGTTGATTTCTTGGATGCGGTTAAGGTTGACCGGGCCTTGGACCAAGAACAGACGGTCACGCGACAAACGGAACCGTTCCAGCAAAAAACTTACCTTGTCTTCAGGGCAATTGGCATCGATTTCCAAACGCACTTCATCACCGTAATTGCGCATCGCCAACTCACCTTGCACCGCCAACAACAAATCGTCAATGGCATCGTCATCAACAAAAAAATCGCTGTTGCGGGTGACTCGAAATTGGTAACAGCCGGTGACATTCATGCCATTGAACAAGTCATTGATAAACTCGTGGATAATCGATGACAAAAACACAAAATCATGCGGCCCGCTCTTGGCCTCTTTGGGCGGCAACTGAATAACCCTAGGCAAACCACGCGGGGCTTGCAACACCGCACGGCCACTGTTCCTGCCAAACGCATCTTTGCCCGTCAGCGAGATGATAAAGTTGAGGCTTTTATTGAGTATGCGCGGGAACGGGTGCGCCGAATCCAAGCCGACCGGCGTTAAAATCGGCAACAGTTCTTCGTTGAAGTAAGTGGTCAGCCATTGGTGCTGGGCTTTGGTCCAATCTTTACGGCGGATGAAACGGATGTTTTCTTCCGCCAACTTGGGGATCAAAATCTCATTGAGGACTTGGTACTGCTCATCGACCAGCTCATGGGCGCGGACGGCAATTTGTGCCAATTGTTCGCTAGGGGTCGTGCCGTCGGCACTGATGGTGTCAGGGTCGATGCTCGCCATTTCGATGATGCTGGCCACCCGCACCTCAAAAAACTCATCCAGATTCGAGCAGGAAATACACAGATAATTAAGCCGTTCCAGCAAGGGCACACTGTCATTTTTAGCTTGCGCCAACACCCGCTTGTTAAAGGCCAGCAGGCTAAGGTCACGGTTGATATATAAATCGGGGGTGTTCAAGTCGGCTCTAACTTCGGGCGCATTGCTATCCATAGGGGTTCCATCAATATAAATGTTCAGGGTAAATAGTGAAGTGGGCGTTGTAGTTGTAGTGTATCGGGTAATGACAGATAGCGGGGTAGCCGTAGATTTTAAGCCATAACCCCAGAAATAAACACATGCCGATCGCTGATTTGCACAACATCAAGCGCCAAATCCGCTGCGGCCAGTTGCCCGATGATCTCTTCATAGCTAAACGCCGCCAGCAATGAGTGGTAAAAATCCCTCTGCAAAATGGCCGGCTCATTGTGCGCATAACGAACTACCAGCTGTTTCGCCGTAGCCACACTGTCAGGGCGCACTAAATCCATAATGAAAATTTGTGTGCCGACAGAGGCGTAACGCCTTACCGTTTGCCAGAGTATCTGGGGGTCGGGCAAATGGTGCAGCAAGCTGTTGCTAAAGATAATGTCATAAGCAGATTGTGGCAAGATGGCACCGGGCAGACGGCCTAAAATAAAACGGACAGGCTCCCCGGGCGCGGCGTTTGCCAGCTCTTGCGCATAGGCCAGCATAGCAGCGGAGCCATCGATGGCATGGACTTGGCTATCGGGATAAGCGCGGACAAAACGGCGGCTAATATCGCCCGCCCCACAACCCAAATCCAAGGCCACGCCATCAAAACGGCCACCCACCAAGGTCTTGACCCGCATGATAAAGCCATTATGCGCCTGCTCAAAATCGGCTTGGGCATAAGCCTTAACTTGCTGCGGGTCTTCCATCAATTCAGGTTCTAATTGTCGCTGCATGGCAAAAAGCCTCGGTTGCCCTGTAAACCGCCCGTATGGACGGCAATCAGGGTGCTGCCTGCGGTAAAGGCATTCTGTCTAATAAGGTCAAACAAGCCGAACAACAGCTTACCCGTATAGACAGGCTCAAGGACAATGTCGGTATCGGCCTGAAATTCACTGATAAAGGCCATCAGTACGGGGCTGGCCTTGGCAAAACCGCCGCCATGATAATCCAAATTAATCCGCCAATTTTGCCGTGGCTGAGGCAACAGCCTAGCGACCTCCTGATTGAGGAAAGCGGCGTTTTTAAAGGCGGCAAAGCCCAGCACTTGGCTATGTTCAGGCACTGCGCCCACCAGACCCGCCAAAGTCGTACCCGTACCGCACGGCACACACAGCCAGTCGAAAGGGATGTCGATCTCCGCCACCGATTCGGCCACGCCTTGCAAGGCCAAGGCTTGGGCACCCCCTTCCGGCAGCCAATAATCCCCTGCCGCTAAGTCGGGCAATGCATCCCAGTCCTGATAGCCTCTAAGCAATCGATAATCACCACGCGAGACAAACTTAAGGGCCATACCCCACTCTTGGGCATCTTGCAAAGTCGGGGTCAAGGGTGTAGGCCGCTCGCCGCGAACATAGCCGGTGGTAGCCAGACCTAACACGTAGCCCATATAGGCCAAGGCATGTAGATGGTTGGAATACGCCCCGCCCATACTGATGATATGTCGGCAATTAAGCGTTAAGGCATGGTTAAGCAGATATTTTAGCTTCCGCCATTTATTGTAAATTTGCCCGATATTTGGCGTGTTTTTCGTAAGATATTTGGCGTGTTTTTTTTTCCAATTAACGATAGAAAACACGCCAAATATCAGTCAAAAACAGTTTAAAAATTCCTAATCAGCAGTTCCTCGGATTCCTTCCTGACACCGCCTTTTTTGATATTCCCACACAAATATTTAATGGCGAGTTTTTCAATATCAAAGCCGGTTTTATAGCAAGCCTTAAGAAAACAACAGACATTAATTTTTAAGACATTTTTACTATTTCAAAAGCCCCGTATAAAGCGGATGAAGCTCCGAAACCAGTACCAATAACATACCTTAAGTTAGATACGCCGGAAGTCCATACACCAAAAGATACGCCGGACGATAGGGATAGATAATAAAAATATTCAACCATGACGCTAGCTGATGAAGAAGCTGTGGCTGAATTAAAAAAATTGGTAAAGTTATTAGAAATATCTGATACACCTGAAACAGCCAAAGATAAAACATTGTATGGCGTTACAGGATTTACTAAGTCCAACCCCCCAGTGATTCTACCCGCTCCGACTAAACAGCCTCTGTAAGTAATTTTATAAATTCCGGCAGGTAAAGTTATATGCCCGCTACCATTTATACTAAGTCCTGTTATATCAGAATATTTAATTATCGGAGTGCCGAGTATTAATTGTGTTGATGTTAAGTATTGGAATGGAATAGAAATAAAAGCTGATTTATATCCAGAGCTACCCCCACTAACAGTTACCCAGCTCGTGTTGTAGTCCGTTCCGTCTACTTTTGCCAGCACTTGGTTTGCCGTTCCACCGGTGGGTAGACCACAGTTGCCAGCCGCCACATCGGTTGAGGCTGTGCCGACATTTTTAGCGGCGGCTGTACCCAGAGCTTGTAAAGCAAATGTCGTACCGTTACCGACAATAGCTGATCCGTTGGTAGTAGCCAGCGCGGCAATGGCTGTTAATTTTGCACTAAGCGGTTGCCATGTGGCAGTCGCCCATGACACGATAATCGCCCATACAGGATATTTTGTCGTGCTGGCAATATCGCCGGTCGAGGTTGATTTATTGCTGATATTTTCCGGCACATAGCCAAAAGCCCCTTCCAGCGTAGCCCAATTTGTAACGGTTTGCCCCGGCGTATCAGTTAAAGCCCGTATAGACGTATGCGACTCATAATAAACGCCGCCCAATGTGCCGCCCACAGACAAATACCAGACATCGCCTTTTAAAATAGTACCACCCGTACCCGATCCGCCACTTGATGGCCAAAGATTGCCGGAAGCATCATAAGTGCCGCAGTCTTGCAACAACCCCGTGGTGGCTGTGTCAGTGTAAGTTTTCGCCGCCGCCAAAACATTGGCATCAGCCAGTGCCGCAAACTCAGTGGTGGCAAGCTGGGTCGTGCTGGTACCCGTTGTGGCGGTTGGTGCGGTCGGAGTGCCGGTCAGCGCAGGGCTATCAATCGTTGCCCGTAATGACAGTTGCGCCTGCAATTTGCTCAGTGCCACCAACAAGTTGTCGGTGGCAACGATGGCGGTCGCCGTAGACAGGCTTAAGCCTGTCAAAACAAATGACGATAACGGCGGTGACGATATCGTGCCTAGCGTATCCAATAACCCTTGCATCCCATTTTTGATGGCCAGAAAATTATCCCGAACCGATTTTGATGTGGGCTTGGGATCGGTTTTTACCAATGGCGGGTTGATGGGTTTGGTAGGGTCAATCGCGTCAATGTTCTCTTGGATAGCCATTATTCAGCCGCCCATTGTTCAAATACCGTACCTGCACTTAGCGGTTCGGTGAGGGTGATGTGGTAAGCGGTGACAGATGACAAATCCTCCAGGCCATCGTTGAAGAGGTTAAACGATTGGAACTTAAAATAAATGGTCTTGCCGATATCATCGGCGTTAATAGGTTGCCTATATAAATGGTTGTCGCAGACCGCAAACCGCGCCCCCGTAGTGGCCCCTTGCGTTGATCCATACAGGCCGCGCCGCAAAAATGGCGCAGTAGCAGGTGAAACTGGCGAAAACAGGTCGTATTGGTTGGCTCCGGTCAGCGTGGCAAACCGGAAAGCCACCAGCTCATCGCCCGCCAAACATAATTGCGTGTCATCTGCCGCCATTGAAGACAGCACGCCGCCGCTGACTGAAAGGTCAACCGCCAAATGATGCCCCGTATCCGTATCGGGGTCACTGCCAGCCACCAGATCAGCGGTCAATACGCCATGCACCGAATTGCCGTAAAACGTGCTACGGCGGGTATAGGTTTCGTCATCAAAACTGGTATGGACAATACAGCCGCCATAGTTGCTGTCCGAATTTGACAGCGCCACCCAGACCTCATAGCCGCCGCTGGCCAGCGCACCCGGGGCGATAAAGATGACGGGCGTATTAACCGGGCCTACCGCCACATTGGTGATCGGCACATAGCCTGAAGTGTCCGCGAAGCTGGGCGGTTCGGTATGCCCGACACCCCACGGCATTTCCTCCGCAGTGATAGTGCGCAGGCCATCGGTACGGTCTTTTATCTTGATGATGCGCACAGGGATGTCGATCAGCCCGCAAGTGGTGTCGGTGATATGCACCACGTCCATCGGCTCCAACAGGCAGTAATTCCACGACAAATTAAATTCGTACGTTATCCCTATATAAAGGGAACGTTGCAAAATGCTCTTGGCGACCGTATGTGCGACCGCTTCCAGGCAAATTTCGTGCATGGTTACTGAGGACATCGGGCGCAATTTAAACTGCTCAATATCACCCTGATCCGGCTCCACTGCCGGATAAACGTCATAATTGTGGGCGCGGGACACATACTCGATTGTGACTTGGTTAAACGAATCGGCCTTCAGTTTCCGGCTGATTTTCACCGGCTCCTCATCGCCCTCTATAATGTAATCGGCATCGGTCAAATGGACACCGGTTGCAGCGCTGGCGACATAATCGCCATAATCGGTGTCAGAATAAGGCAGGCACTTTAATTGGCCGTTGCTCCAGACAATGCCGCTGTTGGCTATTTGCGCAAACTGTGCCACTATCTCGCCAGCCGACTTTTGCCCAGTCAATGCCGGACTGATGACAATGCCGTATGCCCGGCAATAACTGTCCATTTGGCTAAAGGTATCAACACGGCCATCATCCCAGCCTAGCCCCCATTGGCCATTAGTCAAAACGCCGCGCATACAGTTCTTGACCGAAGCGTCTACCGAATCCCGATAGAAGCCCATCACCTCAACCCCGTGGTTGCCAATACTGGCCGAATTGGTCAGCTCATAATTGGCCTGGGCAAGATAAGCGAAACCCTTAAACTTAATGGCATCGTCAGGGTGTTTGCTGACCATGTAGCTCCATTTGTCCTGGATGCTACCGCCCGTAAACGCCGTAAATTTGGCATCCGACACATGGTTGTAGATGCGCTTGTCTACCCAAAGCTTACCAAAACTGATCCCATCACCACCCTCGGCCACCAGCAGCATGATTGAGGCGTTATAGGTGTAAGTCTTGCCGGAACTGCTGCTTGCCCCTTTGCCGCCGCCTGAAGACGCGTGGGGCGTGGCCACAAAATCCGTGTAATAGCAGAGCGTCGGCGCTACGCGGTTAGTCCCCATCACCACTTGGATAGTGACGTTGTAGCCGGTCTGCTGCACCTGTAGATTGCCGATGCGCGTCTCTGTCTGCGCAGCCGAACCGCCGCCACCAAAAATACTCATGCCTTGCCCCCAAAATACGAATAAAACCGCCGCTCACGCCCCTGCTTAACCAAGTCGCCTTGGTCGCCCTCGGCATAAACCACGCCCATGCCCACCTGTGCATGAATGATCAGCGGCCAGCCGACAACAATGCCGCCGTGGCTAAACGAGCGACCTTGCCGATAAACAACAATATCACCAGGGCCAGGCACGGCAACTGGCCGGCAATAACGCTCAACTACCGCCAAATAACGCTCCCCGTCACGATGCAAAGCCCAGTCACGCGGATAATCATCCACCGCAGGGCGATCAATTAGCCCACAGGCAGCATAGATTTCAATTAGAATTTGCCCGCAATCGACACCAGCACCTTTGACCTTGCCCGCATGATGCCAGGGCGTACCCAGCCATGACGTGGCCTCATCAATAATCTGCTGGCGCTGCTGTGCCTCGGTCATTATCATGCGCTGGTCACCGGAGTCGGGACTTTTTCAAAGCCCCGAAAACTGTCTTCGTTATCAAATTTAGTGCGGCAAGTGGCCCGCAAGCGGTCGCAACCGGCAGCGGCAATAAAAGCGTCACCCACAGCAACCGGATAGTAAAACGGATAGGCCGGCACCAGCACGCCGCTGGCATGGCGCTTGACCGTGCGCTTGGCCCCCGCATTGTTGCCCGCCGTAAACGTGACCGTGCCTTGGGTGTAGTAGCCATCAGCCTGTGATAGTCCTGAGACAATGCCGTTGCGGGTGGAGCCTGCTTGTGCCGTCCCCGTATGGGTAAACGCCGCACGGTTAACCCCGCACATCGCGTCAAACAGGATGTTGCAGCAACCGGGCGTGATGGTGTTGCGCGGCACCATCTGGTTAAGCTTGATCAGGTCAGAATTGGCCTTCATGGCGATCAGGGTGCGTGATGGCTCCGGCTCGGCTATTTCGCCCTCAAAACCATGCACCACCCCGACCGGATAGCCCGGCACTACCATAAACGCCCACTCGATCAGTATCCGCGCCCCGTCGAACCCTCGGTTATGGGTAAAGGCCGGTAAAGTCAGGCCGTAAATGCGGTCGTCAGGGCGCACATACAGCGTCACGTCAATCTCATCGACTTCCACACCCACCGAGCTGGTGATGTCGCCATGCCCGATGACATACTGGCGGCCATAGACATTGCCGCGCCAATGCACGTCAAAGTCCGGTGCGGATGTCAGTGTCAGCACGTCACCGTTCAGCAAGGAAATAGTGAAAATTGAGGCTATGATGGCTTGCTTAGAAGCCAGCAGCGCGTCCAGTTCAGGTGTTGACGGCTTCATAATTTGTTCACCGGACTGCCACGGAACTGGAAATCCTCATGGCTATAAATGCGGGTGGCAAACTCGGTGAAATCGGTCAGGTCGGCCTCGAAACGGCAACGGAAATAATAGCTGCCGCCCCACTGTATCACCGCCCCATTTGAAGGTGGCGTACTAAAAGACAACAAGCCTGCGGTGCTGACCGAATAACTGCCCGTATCGGCCACCACGCCGTCCAGCGTCACCTCATCAATCTGGTTGGGGTTTTCGACCGGCTCGGTAAACCCGCCCCATGTCCGCAGCAACGGCCAATCGGTACGCGAGCCATCGCCGGTGCCGACAGTCTGGCCGCTGACGCTATGGGCGTTTGGATGGCTATACAAAAACGAGTCGAAGCTGCCGCGTCGCCGTAGGATAAAACCGTGCAGGGCTTGCAAATCTGCATATTCATTGTCATCCAGCAGTGAGTAATGCAATGAAAACAGCCATATCGGATAAGCCGAAAAACTGCCCCGCACTTCTTGGCCATTAGCCGGGGTATGGATGACGGTCGCAAATTGGCTATTGCATTTCATGTCAAAAGTCAGGCCGGGCAAATCGGGCAGCACTTCGTTGCTCATTTGTTCGCCCCTGCGCCGAATGCGCCCTTGCGCACCTTTTCTTGGATTTTATTGACCATAATATGGGCATGTTCGTTAAAAAACTTCTTTGCACCGTTAGTGTCAATGAAAGAGTTGTTATAAACAGGCTGAAAAACGATAGGGCTTTCATGGGTGACGTTATGGGTGGTGTGCGACGCGTTTGACGCATTCCGCTGCGCGACCGCAAGTCGGCCATTTTTGACGGCATCGACCGCCGTTGCCTGGGATTTTTGCGCGATGTTCATCACCGATGCGGGCAGTGTCCAGTTGCCGTGCAATTGGCCGCTGTCGATCAGCTGCTTAATGGAGACGGCGACCGGGGCGGACAGGCTAGACTCTGCTTTGCCTATGCCCACATGGCTTTTGACAATATCGACGACCGACCGGAAATTTTCGGCCACTCCGGCAGGCAACACCGATTCTTTTCGGTGCAGCAGGAACGGGCTTTCATCTTTATCAACGCTCCATTCGCCGTCTTTTGCAGACCCTAACGCCATAACCCCCGTAAAAGCCGCTGCACCAGCAATAGGTGCCAATACAAGATTAAACGGAAATGGAACGACATCCATAACTGAAGCGAATGCACTCTTTGCCGCCCGCCATGCCGCACCTAACCCAGATTTGGCATTAGACTCCGTTTCAACAGCTGTACGGGTTTCGGCTCCGGCAATGGTTGCACCGGTTTGTAGGGTCTGTCCTGCTACAACAGCCCCTGCTTGTGCCAATTCACTACCTGCCTTGGTGGTGACTTTTGCGGCCTCTTTTTCGCCAAAGCCCAATTTTTCCCAAGCCCAATGGGCGGCCAGCCGCGCCTTGTCGCCCGCCCATAAAGCCGCCGCCCAAATCACATCGCCATTTTTGATGGCTTTCTCTTGTGCGCTATTGGCCTGGATATTTGCCAGCTTCCACGCCCACTGCGCCGCCGCCATTGCCCGCTCTTGCAAAAAGGTCGAAGCATAACTCACCAGCACCGAGTTGGCGGCATTGCGCACGGCATTGCTGATAGTTTGTTGTCCGGTCAGCACCCCGTTGGTCATCTGCGACATTGCATTCTTAAAGGGCGCGACCAGACCTTCAAAAATTGCCCGTTTATTGTTTTCGGCATCGTTATCGAGCTGCTGCACCTTTTGCTGATAAGCCCGTTCCAACGCCTCTTTTTCATGCAGGTTTTGGGCAAGGGCGAGCGCATCCTTATCTAGCAGTTTGCGCTTGTCGGCCAGCAATTGCAGTTCGATAGCCAGACGTTCCCTTGCAAAGCCGCGCAGTTTGTCAAGATGCTCGGACTCGGTGATGTTGCCTAAATCAAGCTCTTGCTGTGCAGCGGCTTCGCGTATGTCCAGTTCGTCCAGCGCCGCTTGGCTTTGGGCGGTCAGGTTCTCTTCGGCAAGGGCCTTGTCCTGTTCCTCCACCCGCTTATCATTTTCATATTTGGCGGTGTCCAGCTCAATGCCTTTCGCCACCGCGTCCTGGTCGATGCTGGCCAGCGTGGCTTGGGTGTCGGCCTCCAAGGCGATTCGTTCATTTTTTAACGTTTTGATTTTAGCGTTGGCGGCTTGCTGTTCCTCAGTGTCGCCGCCTGCGCCCGTGGCCGTTCCCAATGTGGCGTTGTTCATCCGCCCTAATACAGCAGGGACGTAGGCTTGCGTTTCCGGTATGGCCGGAATTTTACCCGTGGCTTTTAAAGCCGTGGCGGTGCGTCCTTCGCCAGAATTATAGGCCGCCAGCGCATGTTCGACGTTGCCGTTGAATTTATCGAGCAAGAAGCGCATGTACTTGCCAGCGGCATCAATCGACTGCGCCGGATCGTTGACATCGGTCACGCCGAACCGTTTGGCTGTGGCCGGCATCAGTTGCATCAGGCCACCCGCACCTTTAGGCGACACCGCGTTAATGTCCCCCGCGCTTTCTTGCGCCGCTTGGGCGGGCAACAGGCCTGCCGGAAGGTCGTATTTTTGCGTGGCTTGGTTAAAAAGTGCGCTGTATTTTCCGACAGGGGTGGCACCCGCCGCTTTTGACAAGGTACTCGCTTCAGCCTGGGCGGCCTTGATTTTCGCATCAATAGCTTGGCTTTCAAGGGCGGCGGAATCTAGCACCAGCTTGCGCTTGATCGCCAGTTCCTGAGCCGACTTGTCTTTTTCTAGGCTTAAGGACTTTTCCCGTTGTTCAGTTTCGCTGAGGTCTTGCTCTTTTAAGGCCAGCTCCTTGGCTTTAAAGGTGTTTTCAAGTTGTTTTAATTCCAGGTCGGAAGCGTTTTTTAGGGCGTCTTGCTGGGTTTTGATGGTGCTTAACTGCACCTCCAGATTAGCGGCGGCCAATTTTTTGGCGGCGGCGGTAGTTGCCGTGGGCATATCGGGCAAATCTTGCCCGCCGCTTAGGCGTTTTTCTTCGGGTAGTGCCGTTGTCGGCTGGGTATTTTTAATGCGGTTGCGCATGATTTCCGCATTCAGTTGGTCTTGCCATGTCCCGACTTGGGATGTGACGGCATTACCTGCGGCATCCAAGCCACTGCGGAAATCATCGCCCAAACGGCTGACAAACGGCCCGATAGCGTCACCTTTGTAACTGCCCATATAGCCGGACACAAACGCGTCCGTGCGTGGTGACTCACCGCGCCGCTGTGCAATCGTTTGGTTTTCTTGGTTGTTGGCCGCCCATTGTTCGGCAAAATTTTTGCCTGTGAAATCAAAATGGGTGAACGCCGCCTTGATGTCCTTGGCGGCGGCTTCGGCCAAGGACACCGCGTGTTTGAAACTGGTTTTTATCTCCTCGACAAAAATCGCCAATGACACGCCAATGCTTTTGCCCAAGCCGTTGAAAACACCGATGATAGTGTTGGCGAGATTTTTAAAGCTTTGGCCTAAACTGGGAAATTCGCCAACTTTCCCCTCAATCCCTTGCCATAAGCCCTGCCATTTCCCTTCCAGCCATGCCAATGCGCTTCCGACAGCCGTCACGCCATCATTGAAAACACTTTTTATCAACCCCCATGACGCGTCAATAATTTCAGACAGCGTGACGGTTGAATCGCCGAATTGAAATTGCTGGTCTTTGGCTTCGTTATATTTGACGACCAAAAATGCCAATGTTGAAATGGCCAAGCCGATAGGCCCGCCCACCAGCCGCATAAAAGCCGTACCCAATCCGCCCGCCGCTACGCCCAACGCCCCAAACGCCCCCCGTGCCAAGGCCATCCGCGCCGCGACAACGCCCAATGTGGACAAAAATAAGGTGGCCGGATTGGACACCAACGCAACCAACGCCGAAGTCAGCGCCCCGATAACCCCCAGCAGGTTGCTCATGCCGACCTGGATGATGACAACACCCGCCAGCATCTTGATGACAAATTGCCCGATCACCGTATTCCATAATCCGGCAACCAACGGTGTCAGCGCCGTAGCAATGGCCTTTATGCCCGATACAATCCCTGTCCTGAACGCCGCCGCCACAGCCGCCCCCGCGCCCGCCGCAATCCCAGGCAACGCCCGGAACGCCAAGCTCATCACCGTACCCAGTGTGCCAAAAATCAGCGCAATACGGGAAAAAGCCAATAAATTTTGGTGTTCGTCATTAACTTTACGCAGCCATATCGCCAAATCGCGTAGAGATTCCAACACCACATATATAGTCGGAAGAAACATGGCTGACATGCTAACTGCCACACCATCCCATGCTTCTTTCATCATAACCAGCATGGCCTTAACGGTTTTTATGCGTTCTTTATAAGCGGCATCCATACTGCCACCAATATCGGCGGATTTTGACAATTCCGTCAATCGGTTATATTCGCCAATTTTACTGATCAGATCGCCGATAACTTCTTTCGATTCGCCCGCGTTGCCCACAAGCCTTGATAAGATGTCGGTTTGGCTTTTAGGGCTTAATTTGCTCAACGACACCAAGAAATCATCCAGCGCTTTCTTTGGGTTTTTCTCAATATTGTCCGCTAAGGTTTTGGCATCCAAGCCAAGCAATTGCAGCCCTTCTTTGAAGTCTTTGCTTTGGTTTTGTGCGTTTTGCAATGAACCCAGCAACATATTAAATGCCGTACTAACGACATCTGGAGCTTTGCCCAGTGACAACATGGCGGCGGCCAGTGCAATGCTTTCCCCCCGTAACAATCCGAAACGCTGTGCGGTGCCACCGCTTTCATTCATAACAGCCAATAACTCACTTTCGTTTGTGTTGGCTTTGTCGGCGATGTAGTTGATTTGATCGCCCAGAAATTCCAATTCCCTTAAGTTCAGGCCATAAATATTTTTTAAATTCCCAAATGCCTCGGCAGCTTGTTCAGGCAACAGCTCAAACGCCACCGCACCTTTTGCTGTCAGTTTGACAAAATCGGATATTTCATTGACCGGAAAACCGAGCTGTCCGGCGGTGGCTTGCATTTTGGCTAATTCATCAGTGGTTAAGCCAGTTGTTGCCGCCATATCCAACAATTCGCCACGCAGTTCTTTAATGGCCTCTACCGTTCCGGTGACGGTTTTTTTCACATCGGCAAAAGCCGATTCAAACTTCACGCCCCGCCACTCGACCACAGTTTCCGCCAATGCCGCCGCCGTAAAGCGTTTCAAATCCCGCTGAATATCATCCTTAGCGCTCTTAAAGGCATCCTGGAAGCGTTTGATGCCATTTTTTGCCGCATCAATGGCTTCCGGCAGATGGTCAAAGAGGTTTTTTTCTTTGCCTTTACCGATACCCAAGACTATTTCAGCTTTTGACAAGCCATCAATAAAAGCCGTGAGCTTTTGCAGCGGAAAGTTTATTTTATTAAGATAATCGGCAAATGAGCCTAGAAACCCTAACGACAGCCGTACTTCTTTATGGAAGTTATTGAGCAGGAACTGGGCGGCTTGCAGTTTTTTGTTGTGAGTGTCAATGCTGATGCTTAAGCCCAAATAATTCTGCATCACCCTCAGCAACTGCATCCCAAGCGTAACGATATTGCCTATAAGCCCCAGCACCGCCATTGATGCCTGCCCCAAAGCATTGGCGGCAATACTGGCAAACAAAATAAATTGCGTGGAAACTGCCCCGACTTTGCCTGTCAGTTGGACGGCTTGGTCAGCCAGCCCTTTAATATAGCCTTGGGTTTGCGCCAATCCGGCACGGGCATTGTCAACGACAGCGTTGATGACCAGTTTCAAACTTAAGTCTTTCATAGATTATCTATTTACCAGTAAACCGCGCAAAAAACCGTTTGCGCTTTTCGGCCAACGTCAAAGGCGGTTCGTAATCAAGATACGCCGCCACCAGCAAATGGGTTGGCGGGTGGTTGCGTAAGTAAGCCGCCAGCTCTTTCAGTGCCGACAGGGTGAGATGGTGGTCGATATAACCGTATTCCCAGCCGAACGTGGCGGCTAAATGGGCATAGACATCGCCCCAACCGGACGGATTGGAGGCTGTTCCGGTCGCCGTTTCCAGCCCCAATTGACTGGGCAGCGCCACCAAAAACGCGGCCTTATCGCGGCTGGGGGTTGTCCAAAACAGCCAACGCCCGCGCCACCGGCCAAACACCACAACAAACAACTCCCGTATCAGGCGGGCTTGTTGTTTGGCCGGAGCCGCCGCCAGTTCGCCATAGATACGGATGATTTTGCGGAGCAAAAAAAAGGGCGGCTCATCGATCCGCCGCCCTTTTCCCGCCACCCTAAGGACGACTTGCCCGGCCATACCCGATTACGATGACATATTAATGGCGTGGCTTTTGCCGCTGATCCGGTCAACCGCGCACTTGAACGTAAACTTCAGCCCCTCGCCGGCATCGTCCGATTTGGTCTTCACCCCCATGCCTTCGCACATCGCCTGTTCAAACGTCAGCAACACTTGTTGGTCCGGCTCATTTGAGTTCAGGGCGATGCGGACAATGGGCGCGGGGCCGACCGGCGCTTGCATGACTTCGATGCGGCTGCCGCCACCGGTTTCAAACTCGCAATCAATAAATAACGTGTCGCCCGAATTGGTGTTGTCGAAATAATGCGCACCGGTATTTTCGTCCAGCACATATTGGTTTTGGGCAATGGACAGCGGCGAAGTCATGGCGACACGGGTCAGCGGTTTGCCCAAAGCATTGCGCACCCCCCAGGATTTATAAAAGGTAGCGCCATCGACTGTATTGCCGCGTGGATCACGCAACACTGGGTAAACGCTGTAATAGTCCACCGCATAACTGAGGCGGACAGTATCGCCGACGTCGGCGGCGGCAAACTCGTAATAGCCCTTACCGTCTGTTTTATACTGGCCGCTGGTGGGGGTTGACGTGGCCACGGCCACATCGCCACCGACCGTGACACCCGTCATGGCGGTTCCCGCATTGCCCAGCAACACCACGCCCGCATCAGACACATAAGCCGCCGCCGAAGGGGGATCGACAAAAAATTGGTAGGCCGGGGCAGGCAAGGCATCGGAGCTGATGGTTGATGTGCAGGTTTGGCCGTCCGTATAATGGGTGACCACCATAAATTTCCCGGCAGCAATATTGGCCGCATCATCCAGTATCAGCACGCCATTGGGCGAACCTTGATAATGCGTCGCTGCCGGGGCATCAGATTTAGGGTTCCATGGGTCTTGGGTGAGCACTGCCCAATCATTTTTCACTTTCCACGGCACGGTCGCAAACAGCCGCACGTCATGGGTCAATTTCGCCAGGACTTTGCCGGACTGGACAATTGTTACGCCTTTAGTGACAAAAGTGATTGCAAACGACTTACCCATATCCGCTTTGGCAAACGTGTATAGGCCACCATTGACGGCGTATTGACCGGCGGCGGACGGCGCACCCGTGACCAGCGTCGCGGCAACTCCGTTAATTTTCACGCTAGTGTTGCTGTCCCAACGCCCCAGATGCACGGCGGTGCAATTGCGGATTTTAATGTCCGTAAAATACGCAGTCGGCACGACATAACCGACCGTATCATTGGCCATGATGTGCTGTTTCAGCAATTCTTCAACGCCGTAACAGATTTGGTTCAGCAAACGGCCAAACGATGCCGCCATCGTCAGCGCAACCGTGATTTCTTCTTTGCCGCCCACCAAGCCGATAGCGCGTTTGCCGCTGCCCATATACGCCTTAGTTTCATGCTTGTCGTCATATTGATAATCAAGCAATTCAGGCACCTTCAAAAATTGCGGTACGGATAACGGGCCCTTATTATCGGCCAGCACTTCAAAAAAGGCCGCACCGCCGCCGCGCGGTGTGGTTTGGGGCAATGTGTCAATTTCGTTCATAATAAATACCTTAAAATCAATGGTCAGTTATTTTATTTTCGGTTGGTTTTGGGCTTATCGGTGCTGCCATCAGCACTATTGTCAAGTACCGCCACCGCCGGCTTCTCCACGGCCACGGACTGCACAATGTCTAAAGCGGGTGTATCAGCAGGGGCGGCTGACGGATCGGCGGCGGCAACTGCCGGAGCAGGCGCCTCAACAGCATCGACAGCCTTTACGGCCACAAACCCCATCGACCATACGGTAGGGGACAGCAAATTATCAGGTACATCAATGCTGCCGCTATCATCCGCCGGGTAGGTTATCCCTCCCAGCACCAAGCTTTGTGTGCCTGCCTTACGAATTTTCATAGATTCCTCATCTTGGGTATTGAATAAATCGGCGGGTTATCAGCGTGATTTTCGCGCTATGGCAAAGGATACCGGCAAACAACACCGGTACTGACTCGTCCAACGCCGCCCCAGTTTGCTTACCTTCCGCATCACGATACACCGCATCCAGTGGTGCGGGATTGATGCTATAGGGTAAAAATGCTGCGCGTATCTGATCGATCAGCGCATCAAAAGCCAGTTCAGAAGCCGCCGCATCATCCACGGCCCTATAGCCGCGTATCAGCCAACGGGCGGTTTCCAGCGTCTGCTTGGCGGGTAAAGAAGTTTCAGATACGCCGGTCCGCCGTACAAACCAACCCGATAACCGCCCGTCGTGTACATACAACTCTTTTAATTGTGCCTCCCGTGCCGCATAGCGCTGATACGGATGGACAACGCCGATAGCCGGTATGGCTTGGAGCCGGGCGACAATATCCGCCCGTATAGTCTCTGTCGCCTCCATCACCGCCACCGCTTGGAATGGGTAAAGCGGTCATTGCCCCGGCTATCTTGCAAATCCCAATTCACCACCACGCCGGCAGGTGCGGATTTTTTATCATCCACACCCAGCTCGTTGGTGTAGCGTTCGCGTAAGGTTTTGGCGCGGTTGGCATAATCGCGTGACTGGCTTAAGCGCTCCACCCGGTCGGCCTGGATGGTCGAATCGCTGGCGCTGGCATAATACGAAGCCAATTGCTCGCAACAGGCCGCCGCCGCCCAGCTCATAATTGCCTCACGGTGCGGCACGGGTAGGGTATCGGTACTGTCATCCAGCACATGCGCTTGGGTATAAGTCATACGGACAGCAGAATCGGGCGCATAAGCCAAGCGCAGTTGCTCACCCACCGGTGCTTGGTAAAGCAAATAATCCCCCGTATCGACCATTTCGGGCGGGAAATTGTCTAACGGATATTCCAAGCTGATAACGATACTAAAACCTACCTGCCAGCCACTGGGCAAATCTAAAATGGCCGTGCCGTTGGCCGTTAAATCCTCAACCAAATAACGCGGGCGGTCTGCCGAATAACGGTTGACCGCCATGCTGATGGCTGATACATAATCATCATCGCTAATGACCGCCGCATCATCGCGGACGGCAGTCTTAACCAATGCCAGCAAATCGGCCAACATGGTTATGCGACCACCGCGCCGTAGAAACCGCGATAATCCAGCACGTTACCGCCGTAGATATGGCGGATTTTGTAGACGATCTGATCATTACTGAACAAAGACCCTTGGGTGGGCATATCTTGCACAAACAATTCCGGCTCTTCGTTGCCGTTATAAAAACCCAATTCGATCAGCGGGGTTTCCATTTTGTCGGCAGTGGCATACCAATTGTTAACATCATTCCAGTAATCAACCACATGCACGGTCGGTTTGCGCGATTGCACAAAAGTCTCGTCTAGGTTGGTGCCGCGCACAAACATGTTGAACGCCTGTTCTTCGAGTTCCGCAGGCACATATAAATGGCGTAAAACCAAGCCCAGCGGTTTGTTGCTGCCCGCTTCAGTTTGGGATTTAATCGCCAGCCGCGCGGCGGCAAATGACGTGTTGTCCAACGCCGCCGTACCCAGATTGCTGTGGTTAACGGCATGAAACAGGGTCGAGGCATCGTAAATGGTCGGATTGTTTGCCAGAAAATTCAGCACAAACTCAAACAGCGTCCGTTTTGCTGCCGTCGCCAAGCGCAACGGCACTTTGCGGATAGCGCCGACATCATCATTGGCAATAGTTTCCAGCGAAATGGTTTCCTTACCGCCGCGTTTGCTGATGGCGTAGGTGGATTTCTCATCACTGGGGGATGTCAAAGCGGTGTAGGGGCCATTTTCAGCCACCGTCGGCAAGTTGCCGTAACCACCCATGCGGGTACGTTCTTGGGTGCGGAAATTGCTGATCGGGACAATATCGACCAAGTTGATGTAATCGTTATAATTTTCCAAGGCGTTGTAATCGCGCACCATCGCACGGGTGATGGAATCGCCCAAGATATTGCTGAAGGTGCTGGCGGAAATGGCTTCGCGGAAATGTTCGTCACCGCCCAAGGCCTCCTGCAACCGCCGGACATCGCAATTTTGTACCAATCCAGTCACGCCACGGTCGCCAGTGATTTCGGCATAACATTCACGGAACGAAAACGCCCGTTTGTTCGGGTTGAAAAAATCGTCCAACATGGCGTTAACTTTTTCCGACCTGTCCGCCCCGGCTTCCACCCTAGTATCACCCAACCCCTGCACATGCCCGGATTCGGTCAACTTGGCTAACATGGCACGCTCGTCATTAATCGCTTCGCGTACCTGTTCAACCGTAAATTCCGCATTGTCACCAAACTGTTTGGACAATTTGGCGACCACCGGCTCAGGCAAGTTGCAGGATTTGAGCAAATGGCGGGCTTCCGCCCTGGCTTCGACCAGGCGTATTTTTTCCGCCAACAAGTCGGCGGCATCGGGGGACGTATTGTTTTTCATGTCAGTGCCTTTAGTGTTGGCTTCGTAATATCTGCTGCCGCAACCGTCATCGGTATCCAGCGTGGCGTTGTAGGCGGCCAACAGCGCTTCGTTGTTGGTGATGTCCAGCCCTGGCGGCAAATCACCGCCGTTAGCGACTTTAATGGCGGAGACCAATAAATCCGTCAGCGGCATGGAGCCATCCATCGCCTCCAACAGGCGGATCAACTCACCGCCGGCACCGGGGTCGATAATCAGGTCAACGCTGTGGACTTTCGTAAACTTGGTGGCTTCACGCAGGGTGCCGCGCTTTTTGACTTGGGCATCGGCATCAATAGAAAAGCCAAACAGCCCGTCCATCTTGGCATCGTATGCCTCGCGCAATTTGGCGGGGACATCACCGGCGGAGGCCAAAAGCGTCAACGTCGCTTGAATTTCGCCAGTGTCCGGCGTTTTGCCCTCAATAAAGCGCGGTTCCGATAACTGGCCGATCAGCTGCTCGAACGATTTGCCTTGCCCTGCGATATGCTCGGCATCGGACTTGACGAACACCCGCACACCCGCAAACAGCGGCGCGGCTTCGCGCAAGGCCGCATCAGGATAAAAGTTGTTGTTGCCGGACTTGCCCGCTTTGATGACCCGGATCAGCCATTTCAGCCCGGAAGCTTGGCCTTCAACGCCAATGGCCTCGATAAAAGGTGACGTGTTATTTTTTGCCATTTTTACCCGCCTTATCTGTCTTATCCGTTTTGTCCGCCTGAATTTTTTGGCCGTCCACCGTCACGCCGACCAGATAACCGCCGTAATCTTTAAAGCTAAGCAGTTTGCCGTCCTCCACATTCAACAGTGCGGCGGCATCATTTAGGGATAAGCCGATTGCCGCCGCATCGGTTTCGTTGGTTTCCGCCATAGCATTTGCTCCATCTACAAAAAGTTTGGTTGGGCATAGCATAATGGCCGGGCAAAAAAAAGCCCCGCAGGACGGCAGTCCGGCAAGGGCGTTGGTGGTTTTTTAATGGGGGAGACAGTAACAGCTACTGCGGCAACCTGAAAATAGTCCTAGAACTCAATTTAACGCCTATTTAACAGGGGGATATTTTTAAAGTAATACATCGGGCTAGGTTAGCGGCATAATGGCCTAAAAATACCCTTAAATGGCTCCTTGCAAATAATCGTAAATGGCCGCCAAAATTTCGGCCTCATCGGATGATGACACGCCTAAAAATGGGCGGGCGACAATCCCCGCTTCAGGTCGGCCAAATTGGTGGGTGGCGGCATACACTTCGTTGCTGCCAAATTCCAGCGTGTCGTCGGTCGGCGGGTTGTAATGCAAGCCATCCATCAGATGGCCGTCCAGCACCAAGATTTTGTCGTAGTTATATTCTTTTTCTTGGACATACTTGACGGTCAATAAGTCCCATGGCTCGCCGTCCGGGCTGACTTCACGCTCAAAACGGTCACGGTGGCTGATTAACAGCAGTTCGCCAATGTCCCGCAGCACCGGTTGCAAATGCTGGCCAGCCATCAATAAGGCGCGTAAGCCCGCCTCAATTTCACGGCTGTCAATGGTGACGGATGCGCCGGCCATCAATAATTGCCGGACATAAAGGCCTCCGCATCGGGCATGGCCATTTGTTTAGGCGCATACCGGATGCCTTGGTCATCCTTATAAGGGCTACGGTGCTGGTTATCGCCCGACCATAAATCATCAGGTATCGCCACCGGGAATGCCTTACAGCGCTGTCCGCCCAGAAAATGCTCACAAAACCGGCAATTGTCTTGGTATCTATGGATCATACGTCAGGCCCATGTAATTTTTGGTACAGTGTGATTATTTCAGCATCAAAATGTTTGCCTATCAATAGGCCGGCAAACGTTTCGGCCACAAATTCGGCGGGGCCATCGGCGGCATACAAGCTGACCCGCCCGGCAACACTAGTCTCAGCCGCCGATAACTCCCCAGCCAAGGCTGACTGATAAGCTGCCGGAGCGCGCCGGTAATGCGCCAAATGCCCCAATTCGTGGTGCAGTATATGCCGTTCATGGCCTGTTGACCATACGCCTTTTGCCTGCTGCGCCACCGCGTCGGCCAGCGGGTTATCCCAATGCGGATAAAACGGGTTTAAAAACAAGTAGGTCTCTTGGGTGGTTGGGTGGGGCAAAAATGCTGCCACCAAACCCTCCAGCGGTTCATTTGATTTAGCCGCCCATTGCCCGAACGCCTGACCATGCACCAAAACGTTATCAGGCAACGGCAACCCACGCGCCGAAAGTTCCGACAAGCCGGCATTTACAAATTGGGCGATGTTTCTATGCTGTTGGTAGTCAACATTTTTTACCCCAAGGGTCATCGCGGCCTGTTCGTCCATCTCCATGCCGGATTTGATGAGGGCTTTCAACTGCCCGCCAATGTCTGGCGGCAAGCCGTCAATCTTACGCGTGACCGCCGCCGTGGCTTGGGCGCTTAATGACGCGCCGGGCGTATAATCCCAATAGGGCTGGATGCCCTTAGGAAACGTATGCCAATCCCCGGTTTTAGGGTCTTTCCAGTCATAAGTACCATCATTGGGCAGCACGGTACTGTAACGTTTGCCTGTGGTGGGGTCTGTCCATTCGGTGGTGTTTGGGTCGATAGGTTTGCCCAGACGTTGCAAATCGCGCTCAGACAGCGTAAACATCGTGCATTTGCAACCATAACCGTTCGGCGGATAATGGGTTTTTACCCACGGTGAATCCATCGGCATAATCAGCCCGTCCCACGCCAAATGTTCGGCACGGGCCGTAAGGACGGCATGGGAGTGCTTATACATCAGGTAAGGGCGGCTGGACTGGACAGCTTGGATTTGTTGCCACCGCCCCGCTTGGTAAGACGTGCGCAGGTTAGTCTCATAAATGACACGGGTACGCCAAGCCACGCCTTCATCAGAGCCTTCCCCCGTCCAGCCCGTCCAACCGCGCTTGGCGACAATATCGGCAAAATCCTTACGGAATTTCGCCAACGTGGTGCCCAGCTCATGGGCCTTGCTCATGGCCTCATGCAGGTCGGCCAACAAATCGGCTTTGACCGCCCCCGCCACCACAAACGTGGTGTCGTGCATCTCGCGCTGCAAATCATTCCAGCTCGTGGACGGCAGGGGTTTCTTGGCGTTGAAATAGGCGACTTGTTGGTCGAAAGGGATGGAGCCGTAGTTTATAGCCATAGTTAGCAAATGTAAGGTGCTTCTGCTATCCAATAATAGGGATAGCAGCCTTCTTTAGTTTGGCATTTTAAATTAGGCTGGCTGGGATCGTTAACGACATAAAAACAATCAACCATAACTATCTCTTGTAGTTTTTTGATTGAATTACTACAGCCTAACAAATGACTGCCCTGCACCGCCGTAGCTAAACAATATAGGACATAAATCTTATTCATTGTTTTATTTCAACCAACTAATGGTGCCGTCCGGCAATTCAGGCAAAGGCCGCCAATGGGTCGGCTCGAACGAGAGCACATAAACCCCAAAACAAACCCAAGACCCCTGTTTTGCGCTCCACCAGGCAACCAGCATTTCCGGTGGTTCTTCTTTGGTTTCATCCTCATTAATGCGCTTATAATTTTCAAGCGCCAAAATCCGTGTGCCATCTTTGGGGGCGCAATTTATTTCTTGCCAAACTGGCGTTGCTTTGACTGCGCATAAACTACAATCGCCCATTATTGCCCCTCCGCCACATCATTCATACCCGCCAAATAACTGGCGGTCAGCGCCTTAGCCAACACCTCCGCCAAAGCCGTATCATCCATTTCAGGAAACAAGCCCGCCAATTTCTGCATGGCATCGGGCAAATCGTCAGCCGTGTCGAGCATGGCGCGGATAGTGACCAACATCGCATCAATGGCGGGCTGGGCGGTTTTGCCCAATAACCCTAGCATGTCGCCCGGCGGGTCAGCCGGGGTTGCCTGACTGGCAACGCCCGCCGCTTCAGTCAAGGTGACGGATTCCGGCTGGTTGGTATCCGCCCCTACCGAAGTGTCAGTCCCTTGCTCCAAAATAGCCGCCAGTTCTTTTTCCGCGTCAAACCCGACCCCCAATTGCCGCGCTATCGAGCCAATAATGGCAATGGCAGTTATTTGGCTCAATAACCCGGCCTGGATGGCACTGGCCGCCGCCATTGTGACTTGCTGCAAGGCGGCGGCATATTTGGCGGTGTCTTTGGCGACCATTTCCGGCCATTCCACATAAATGTGGTAAATCGGGTCGGCCAAATCCGGCTCCGCACCGTTATGCGCCAATTCCCATTGCCTTAAGACATACCGGCCTATCTCCACCAGAATATGCCCGATCAGCATCTGCCGCATCGACATCACCTTAAACGTGGGGCCGCTCATATCCTCACCCGTCGCCCGGTTGACATCACCGGCACCGCCAAACCAATGCTCCGGTATAGTACCGCCCCCTAAGATATGGTTCCTAAACAGCTTGGCGGTCAAATCCGTATCATTAGCGGCGATATTCGGGCTTTGCGCTTGCCATTCCTCGGAATCGTTATGGACACGCACACTGCCCGGCTTGGGTGGCCGGATGCTCTTGGCCTTTTTGTTGACATCATCCTCGGTCGCCCCGCGTAGGGTCACGTCCCACATAAAGGCTCGTAAAAACTGTACTCTGTCGAGTTCGCCGAACATAAATTGGTCGTAACTGTCCAGCCAATCGGTCTGCGACAACAAATCGCTGCACCCGCGCCGACTGCTCGACAAATCGTTGATACAAAAATAAAAGCAGTCGCCGTCACTAAACGTCTGGCGGATGTCTTGCGTCCGTTGCGTGAACATCTCATCTTCGGAGCCGTTGACAATGACGCGGTAACGCTTACTGACCCCTTTTTTATTCCTGGCCGTCACGATACCAATGGGCTGCTCGCCATTGTCAGGATCAACCACGACCGTCTCGATCAAGCCCGGATCCAGATAGCCCAACCGCACCGCGCCCGAAAACTCATTAACAAACGTCGGCCAGCACTGCTCGCCGTATAACGCCAGCTCGCGCAC
>JAQTNZ010000001.1:23615-40143 GCA_028713595.1 Methylovulum sp.
CATTGTCAGGATCAACCACGACCGTCTCGATCAAGCCCGGATCCAGATAGCCCAACCGCACCGCGCCCGAAAACTCATTAACAAACGTCGGCCAGCACTGCTCGCCGTATAACGCCAGCTCGCGCACCTTCTTAATCAGCTTGATGTTCATGCAATTGACCGGATGGTGCCAAAAGGCATCAATCTGTTTCTGCACTATTTCATCATCCGCCCTCAGCTTGCAGCCGTCCGCCAAAATATAGGCGACCGGCAACTCGATCAGGCGGTTGGCCAGCAAGTTAGTCCGCCACAGATACACCGCCAAGTCCTGCATCCGCCGCTGGGTCATCGGTGCCAGGTCACGCTTGGCATCGCCAGACAGAGGCCGCCAATCGGCATCATCTTGGTCGATCATCGTGCCGGCCGCCGTGTATTGGGCTTCACGCAAAGTTGCGTCGGAAAATACCGTTGTCCATAGTTTTTGCCACCAGTTCATCATCTGCTCCTTAATAGTGCCTTGCGGCGGGTGAGGCTATCCGGCAGATAAGTGTCGTTACCATCATCATCCACAGTTGCCCCGGCAGACGGCGGCGACAAGAAGCTGGCGTAATAAGCCAGGGCCTTACTGATCGCGCTGTCGCCGTGGCGTTTTTTACCGTCGGTGGCCTCCGTCTTGGCCTTGGGCAAACAGATAATGCCGTTAATCACCTGCAAGGCGCGGAGGTCACTGGCTTGGTCGGCATCGGCGGGGATAGCCAGCGTGCCGTCTTCAAAAGCCGCCTTAAAGCGGGGCATATTCTCCAAATACCACGCCTGGGAGAGCTGTATCTCTTGGATGCGCGTGGAACCGTAACGGTGCCGGGCTTGTTCGGCCAGATAAGCGCCGTTGCCGCCCTTATCCAAGGCCCCGCCAATCAGCCCCGGCAAACGGTCAACGATATAAAACAGCACCTGTTCCTGCTGTTTGAAGGGCATATTACGCATTTCGACGCTAAACGGCACGGTGCGGTCAAGATTGCTTTCAATCACCATCGGGTCAATCACCGTCAAGTCGGACACGCGGCCAAAGTCTTCGCCAAAACAATGCTGCCTGCGGCTATCGAGCTTTTCCAACACCGGCAATAAGTTTTCTACGCACCAATCGTGTATTTCCGCCGCCCGCAAATGCTCCGGCCACTCGTTAAATGCGTCGTCTTTTTCCAAGCGGATAACGGGGTAATCCTTACTCATCCGCGCCTCAATCAATACCCGGCTCAGCGCGGAGCCGCCCGATTTGCTGGGGATACAAAAATACTCTTCATCCGCCGCCTCGCGGCTGGGGGCGTTGGCGATGGTCTTCGCCCGCCACGCCGCCTCGGCGGCTTCGCTCCATACTTTATCCGTGGTAAAGCAAATGCGCCGGAACAGGCCGTCAGCCAGCGCATCATCTAAGGTGACACGGTGGACGCTATACGGCTTGCGTCCGGCGCGGGCATCTTCGACGTAGTGGTTATAGTCATTGTCCACGCCATTGTGGGTGCTGATAATGCGCACCCGTGCGCCCCACATGGTCAAGGCCATTGCGGCTTTCAGCAGTTCGTGCAGCGAGTCGTGGAACGCGGCCTCATCAATGACCACATCGCCCTGCATCCCCCTCAAATTGCTGGGGCGCGAAGAAAGGGCGGTAATTTTGAAACCAGAATTAGGAAAACGGATGGTGTAAGTGAGGATGTCTTTCTTGCCGTCGGCATCCTTAAATAACGATTGCGAGACCACGCCCGCCAATTGGTTGAAGGCCTTGGCGAACAGGCCGCAAGCGGAAATGTATTCCAAGGCCATTTCTTGGCGGCTACCGACATAAAAGACGTTGCGCCCACCCCGTCGCTTGGATTTGGAGGCAGTGACGACATTGCTGGCGGCTTCCGCCCAGGTCAGCCCCGTGCGCCGCGACTTTTCGGCGATCTTAACCTCGCTCTCATCCTCAAACCACCGCGCCTGGTAGCCCAACAAGACAGGCTCATTGGCGGGGAAATGGTCGGCGGTTTGCAAATCCTCAAAGCCGTCAATCTTATCGGCCATCTTATTTGCCTATCAGGATGCGGCGGATCGAGGCCTCCAGCTCCGGGCTGATGCCGTCATTTTTCAGGCCGTCGCTCAGGTCTTCGGCGGCTTTAAGGCGTTCTTGCTCGCGGATTTGCTGTTCAAATTCACGCTTCCACTTGGCGCTGCCCACGGCGGAGCGGTTTAAATTTGCCCCTGCCGCGATAATCCGGGGCATGAATTTCAAACGTTCCTGCATCGTCAAGTCTGATGCCGATTCCAACATGTCCAGCAATTGGTCTAAAGAGGCCATCTCGCTCAATTCCAACAGCGCGGCCTTTTCATCATCAGTGGTGCCGCGTAAGGTCTTGGCGATTTCCAGCCGCTCACGGGCGCGGGCGGTAGCCCGTTCCATCTTATCTTTTAAGCCCTTGCTATACACGCCTAGCGATGACTTGCTGACTTCATAACCTTGTTGGCCTAGCCACGCGGATAATGCCACCAAGTCTCCAAAACCGGAGCCAAAAAGCTTTTGGTTAAGCTCATCGCGTACGGCATCGGGCATGGTGTCAAATATCGAGCGTGGCGGCATTATTTAGGCTCCGGCAAGGCAACGCCTGGGTTATGGCTCAGGCCTTGGCGCACGTCGTCGCCTTTAGCCGTCAATGTCGCCACCCAAACGCCTTCGGGCTTTTGGATATAAGCCAAGCCTTGCTCACCTAGCCATTGCAAATCAGACCGTAGGCCATCCGTACCAATAGCCTGCCCCTGATTAGCCAAGCCGCTTTTAATATGATGCTCATGGAGCGTATAGGATGTTGCGCCGCTCAACAGGTTTAAAATCGCCAAGCGGCGGAATTTTGTCATTTCTTCGTTATAGGTACTCATCATCAGTCCTTACTGTGGTTACGCCAAAAAGTGTCCATCCGGTTCAACAGTTCATTAACGCCTTTTAATTGGCCAGAAACGCTAGAAACGTTGTTAGATAAGGAGCCAAGTTTTTCTGATACCCTACGAATTTCCTCATAGACCTTCGCTAAATCATCATGGTTGGGCTTACCATCAACAACGGGCTTAATCCCCGACAACTCACGGCCATGCTTGTTAAGTTCCGCCCACAATTCATTAACTTCCTTTTCTATTTTGTTTTTATGGGCATCAAGGTCATCTTGCGCAACCTTATGCCGGTTGCTGATCGAATTGAATAGGCTCAACCCGAAATTACAGACCAAAAACACCAGCACCCAATTGATTTGATCCATTACCTTCTCCGTTCCAGCAACTCTTCAGCGGCTTTACACCCAATACACAACGTCACGCCCGGCAATGCCTTCCGGCGGGCGGCGGGGATGTCATTGCCGCATTGCCCGCAAAATTCTGCCGACTCGCCCGCCATCGCCGCGTGGCCTTGCTGATGGTGCAACAAGGCCAACGCCTGAAAACGTTCGGTCTCCAGCGCCGCCCGTTCATCGTCCGTCATTACAAACCTATCTTCTCGATCTTATGCCCGATGCCTAAAATGCCCAGCCCCTCGACAACAAAGCGCATACCTGTATCGGCTTCATGCAAACCCAGTAAAATGCCTACTGCCCCATACGTTATAGAAAGCAATCCCGCGGCTTTCGTTTTCCAGCCTGTCAAGCCCATGTCATCACCTTAAATAAAAAAGGTGCGGCCACTTGCCGCACCGGAGAAGGCCTTTCGGCCAGGAGGTAGCTTTATTCGATGTCTTTTAATTGGAAGTGCATCCCATCGGGTTTTGTCCAATTGCCACCCCAGTCAAACCCCGCATTGGTAAAGCATTTCACGAACTGTGGGCGCAGGTTAGGCGGCTTGCCGAAGCCGTTCCACGCCGCGTTGATGTCTATGGCCAAGCCCCAACTGTGCAAGCTGGGCGAGGCCGCGCCGCGTTTTTTCCTGATGTTGAAACAACCGTCCCAACTTTTCAGGTATTTTATTTCGCCGGTGCTGACCAAATTTCTGAACGCTTGGGTCAGTGGCCCCACCATTTGCTTGTTGCAGTAGATTTTTTTAGGGATAAAGCCTATTTCCAGATCGGCGGGCACATCAAAAACCGTCATGAAATGGGTTTCCATTTTTAAGGGGTCGCCGAAGACGGCAAGACATTTTTTGGCAGTCAGCATCGTTCACCTCTTTTTTGCGGGATGGATTTAAGTACGGTGATAGCTTAATCGCCGAGCATAAAAAAACCCCACAGGACGCGTGTCCCGTAGGGTTCTGGTGTGTCTAAAAGGTTGATTTATGGTAACTTAAAAACGTGCCGGGAGCAATTCCTCCACTGTCCGCGCATACACCGCCAGCGACTCGCTGTCTATTTCCCGCAGGGCCTTCTTGTTTTCCACGGGGGTGCTCAGGTCGGCCATCATCCTCAGCAGGTGCTTGGCGATGCTGATGTTGTTGGCCTCGTCATCGGTCAGTTCCATGATGCTCATGCCGCACCGCCTTGGCCGGGCAAACGGGCGGTGTCGGCACAAACGCTGAAACCGCATCCGCGCAGACGTTTGACGGCCCTGTAGACTGCGGAATTGCCCAAGCCCAGCATTTCGCCGATCCGGGCTTGCGAATAGCCCAAGCGGGTCAGGTTCAGCACGTCTTTCAGGGAGGGGTTGGCTTTCAGCAGTTCGGCTTGCAGGGCGGCGAAGTGGGTGGGGATGGTATAACCTTGCGCCAAGGCGGGGCGTTCCAATCGGTATTGCCCGTCCGGGTGCAGGTAGTATGTGGCAAGTTCGTCATCGGGGTCAGGCTGGGTGGCTAACGCGTCGTAAGCACGGATAACTTGCAGGCTGAATTTTGGGCTGATCCACATGGCATAGGCGTAAACAATTTCTTTTGCAACGTAAGTACCAGGAGCTTTGCCGCCATTTACAACTTCAACAGCAGTCCTCATTTCTGAGGAGTGACTTCTCATATCTGAGCAACGACTAATCTCTTCGACAAGCTCTTTAGTAGTGGCAAGCCGTAAGAAGTTTGCGGGTTGGTGCTTTGAATTATCGCCCGCTGCTTTATGCAGATCGTTAAGGCAGTAGCGACCTTGATTGTCTTGGCGGATATGGGTATTGGAAATGGATAGTGTGTTCATGATGAATCCTAGAATAAATTCAAGATTCTGACACCATGAGACCAATCATGGGTGCCAGACTGGACGAGGTTGGCCTACCGGATTCTAGGAACCGGCCACTCTTGCGAGTGCCTCACCCAGCCCGACATAATGACGAGCAAAAGTGATACGCATAAAAAAACCGCAACTGCGGCGGCTTATGCGCCTAGAAAAACCGAGAGGCCAATCCCGTGCGCTGGATTTTGCCAGCGCACAATTAGATTAGCATCCCGTTTAGGTTTGTCAATAAATAAAAATGTTAAAGCACCAAGTTAGCATCCTGTAAACTTATGACACCGCTCAATTTCACAGAAAATTCAATGCTTGAAAAATCGTTATCTGTATTAGCAATTAAGCTATTGGTAGCGGCATCAAATTTTATTTGTCCCGCCGCCCAAAAATCGCTTTGGTCATCAATCCTTACGAATGACTCATTGATTTTTGTAGTTAGTTGGTTTGCATCCATATACGACAAATCAAGTATGTCATTGTTGCCAAAGTTTTTTATGACATCCTGGGTTTTTTGGCTTGTCCATGATTCGGCAGCGTCATAATAAAAAAATGTGTCTTGATTGCCGCTACCGATCATCGTGTCCTTACCCATGCCGGGAATAAAGCTTCCCCATCCAGTCATAACGTCATTTCCATCGCCGCCTTCAAAGTAATTGTAACCGCTTCCACCATTGAGATAATCGTTGCCGTTTCCACCAATCAAATTATCAGAGCCATTGCCTCCAAATAAGCGGTCATTACCGTCACCGCCAAACAAATAATCATCGCCTTTTTCTCCATAAATTAAATCGTTTCCACCGTTTCCTTGGATATTGTCATTGCCGTCACGACCATAAATTTCATCATCAGCCTCTGTTCCAGGCATATAGTCATTATTTTTCGTACCAATTAATTTAGCCATCGTTTGTTCCTATAAGTTATTGATAAGTTGATTATTGCTTAACGCCGCTGAACTGGTCGCCCACATAAGGGTTGCCGGACTGCCAGGCCATGCCGCTGATCGAGTCCTTGCCCTTGCTGATGTAGGCCTCCACCTGACGGCCATCAGCGCCCACGGTGATGTTGCCGTAAACCCGGCAATCGCTGGCGATGTTCAGGTTGCCGCGCAGGCTGACGGTCGCCACGCCGGGCAACCAGCAGGTGGAGGTGGTGCCGATGGCGGTGCCGCTGCCGGGCATGGACAAGGTGCAACGGCCCACGCTGTTGAACACGGTAAACAGCCGCCAAGCCCCGGTAAGGTCGGAACGGGTGCAGGTGGCGGCATGGCCGCCTATCGGCAACAGCAGCGCCAAGGCGGCTAATAAGGCATTGGGTTTTAATTTCATAAAAATCCTGATTTTGGGTTGGAATAACCGTGCAATACGGCGGTGACAGTATAACCAAACGCCCACAATGAAACTATTAACTATTACCTTTTTAGGTTTTCTTACAACCCATCCGCGCCCAAAACGCGGATGGGGCCGGTTGTGGTTCATGTCCCCTCTTAGGGGGTGGTCAAAAAATCATCAAACAGGTCAAGGTTGTCGGACACCCTCACGCCGCCCAGGCGGGCGCGGATGCGGCGGATGGTGCGTTCGGTGGTGCGGTATTTACGCGCCAACTCGCAGTCAGTCAGCAGCTCCGATTCGGCTAGGATGTGTTGGTCTTTCAGCGTCCGCACCGCCCTTTTGCACAGGGGGATGTCCAGATAGGTGTCGCCGGCATAGCTGCACAGTTTGGCAAACGCCACGGTGCCGACCACTTCGGCGACCGGATGGCCTTGGCGGCTTTTTTTGGGTATCCAGATGGCGGTGCCGCCGTAGGACTCGACTAATGTTAAGGTTTCGGTCAGGCCGATCAGGTCGATCAGCAGCAAGATGCTGGCGGGGAGCAGGTCGGCAAGGCCGTCGTCAATGGTCATTGTTCCCCCTTAGGTTTTCGGGCGGCCTTGATGGCCTGTTCAAGTTTTGCAATTTGCGGCAACAACGCTTCGTCCCTGCTTTGTTCGTGCAGTTTTTTAATGCCCAGCAACTGGTTGGTTAAGCGGTTTATCACCAAGTTTTTCTCGTTGTTGGCAACGGTCTTGGTTGGGGTAAAGTCCAAGTAGCGTTTTTCATACAGCCAGCCTTCGGCCATTTTCCGCACTTGCCCAGGTATCAGTTCGCGTTTGGCTTCGGCGCTGGCCGCGTCAATGATTTGCTGGTAGTCAGCATCGCTTAAATCACCCAGTTGGCTCCAACGCATCGCCGCATTCTCACGACCTTTTTTGTGGGCAAAGGCCACCCAAAAACCGTCAAACCAGCGCCGTTGCCTATCGCCCAATTCGCGGTACCAGTCTTTCCCGCCACGCGGTTCGTGGGGCTTGTCATCGCCGTACCCCACGTTGGTCAACCATTGCCACAGGTCTTCGGCATACGCCAAGGCGGCGGCGCGTTTGTCAACCGTTGGCAAGGAACGGGCAATCACGGACTGGACAAAGCGTTTTTTGCTCATTTACCCCCCGTTGGCCTTAGCCACCTGCGCTATTCTTGCCAGCTCAAACGCTTCTTCTGCCGAACCGCATAAACGGCTTTCCATCAGGCTATCAGGGCAATAGTGCTTGAGGGATTCACAGAGCAGGGCGGTGCGTTCGGCATTAGCCACCACGGCGTGGATGCCGTCCTGCCAAATCTGCCCAAATAACGCCCCGCCGTTTTCCAGCTGTGCAAATAACGGTTTCAGTTGCGCCAATTGTTCACCCGTCAACGGGATAAGCACATTTTTAAGCCCACTCATTTCGCCACCTGCTTTTGTTTGTTGACCAAGGCGGTCGTGATGCCGATCAGCTCCCGACCGCTACAAAATTCCAACGCTTGTTTTTTGTACATCTGTTGGGCAATGGCGGCGGCATATTCCCACGATAGCTGCATGTCCGCCAGCAACGCCCCGATTTTTTGCAGTTGCTTGGCCTTGGCGGCTTGGCTGTCCAAATTGTGCGGTTTTTTGCCGGCCCGTTGCGGGGCGGTAAATTCCGCCCCCAAGCCTTTTAGGTGTTTTATAACCGCATCAAAGCCTTGCACGGTCAGGTCTTTGCTGCTTTTCGCCTTGCCCACATCTTGCAAAATATTCCGGTAATGAGTCTCTGACAAACCCAGTTGGGTTTTGGCAATATGGATTTTGCTGATGGCGGCTTTGCGGTGGGTCTCGCTCATACGGCTATAAGGTTTCGGCATTATCAACCCCCTCTTTGGCTTTCAGTTTTTGCCGATACGTTTCAAAATCTAGCACCGTTACGCTTTCACAGGTTTTTTTGATCTTACTGACAAACCGGCTAGGAGAGCTAAACCAAGAAGACGTAAAATAGTTCTTTTTATAAAGCCCCAATTCTTTGCATTTTTTCTTGCCGTAGATTTTTTCAGCTCTTTTTATGTTAGCTGGGTCTCGCTTAACTAATTGGAAACAATAAAATTTCCGAGGGATTTCATCAAGTGAGGACTCTTCCCCTTCTTTGAAATGTTTTATGTGAATGCCTTTTGCCCAACCATCGACATAAAGCACAATTACCAATTTACGTTTGTTCTGTGTGACCTGTGCGAGGACTAAATAACCATCGCATTCAAGATAGACACTCCCGAAAGTGCCTGACAATTTGTCTCGAATATCATCCCATTGTTCTTTGGTCAGTTTCGGCATATCAACATACCTCCAACTGTTTGGCATTATTGGATTTCGCATCAACGCCATGATGTAACTGGGCTTTCTTGCCCGCCTCAAACCCAGCGGCCAAGTCATTATCTTTGCCGTGTGCCGTGGATTTAGGATTAGGGCGGTTCTTTGTATAGCCGGAATTGCTGTAATTCTTTTCCATGTAGGCGGTGATGGCCTGATCGGCAATGGCGTTGGGCGCCATTGCCTCGACCTTTTCATACACCGCCCAAGCCCAGGCCTCGCAAAACCTTACAGCACGGGCGCGTCTGTTTTCGGGCTTACAGCGGTTCAGTTTGGTTTTGACGTAGTCGGCACGGTCGCGTTTGAGTTGTTTCAATAAGACGACAAACGCATAGGCCGCTAGCTCCGGGCTAACATCGACACCGATAAAACCCCATTCCCCCCGCTGGCGTGAAAGCCTACCCACCCGAAATATCGCCTTACATCCAAACGCTTTGGAAACCGTTTGCACCAACCCGTTTTCCCATTGGGTAGGCCTGTCTGTGACCGTGGCCTTTTGCATCACTTTTTTAACCTCCGATGCCTGCACATCGGTTAATGTCAGGTTATGTGCCGCCATCAAGGCTTGGGCTTGCCTTAATGCCGTGGCCGCTTCGTTGGCGTTGCTGCTGGCCGCCAAACGTAAGCATTTTTTAATTTTGTCCAATGCCTTGTCTTGTGCAATTTTCATCACAACCCCGCAATATCCAAAGAAATCTGCTCATACTTATTAGTATCGTTAACCCGCCGATACAAACGCAGATACCGCTTGCTTTTGTTGGGCTGGATAGAATCCTTAAGCGCGGCCATCGCCTGTCCCCACTCGGCATCATCAATTTTCAGTTGCAGTAGCCCCAAAACCCGCGCCGTGTTGATGTTGCCCGACTTATCGGTGCGGAAAGCATGTTCAACCAAGGCCTTCAAATTATCGTTACTGTTGGCCGTCCAGCGATGGATGCAGTTGTCGATCAGTTGCTTGGCGATGTGCAGTTTTTCATCCAGGATGATGCTGGTGTCAGCCGCCACCAGCACTTTGTATTGGCCGTCGTAAGAGGACAGCGACAAGTTACCTTTTTCGCCACCGATTTTTGTATCATATTGGTCGGCGGAAATGCCCATAAACGCCGACACGTCAGCAAAAGCCAGCTCCTTAAATTCGACCATCAGCTTTTGCAGTTCCAAGGCGCTGCACACGATTTTTTTAACCGTCTCATCCCGCAACAAATCCAAATCCTTCACCATTGATTTAGGCACCAAGTGGCCTTGGGCGTTGGTCATGTACTCCGTTTGCTTTTCACTCATCAGTATCACCCTCAATCTGTTTCAATTCTTTACGCAGGGCGAAGGCCGCCCAACCATACAATCCCGCTAACATAGCGGCTATTACCAGCATAGCCACCACCACGCACTGCACCCCAAAATCAGTCACGCTCACAACATCCCCCGTTTTGCCAAGGCCTTGGCCTGTTTGCGGTTTTGCCGTTCCAAATACGCCCAAATTAACCATGCCAACCAACCTTCAAACCGTTCCTCAACCGATTGCCAAAACAAACGCCGTTCGGTGGCCTGTAATAACTCGCTTTTACGTTTCATACCGCCTCGCTCCAAAAAATATCACACCCACAAATGGTGGCGGACTTGCGGACGCTGCGGGTCAGACCGTCATGGGCTTGACCGACCGACACGCCATGCAGCGCCCGGACACTGGGGCATTGCGCCACTTCAATCACCGTTTTCCCCGCCGACAAATCAATGGACATCACGTCAATGCCCAGCCCCGACAAGGTCTGTATCGCCATGCACACCAAATTGGTACGGCGGCGCATGACCTGCATGTCGGGATACCGCCTGTTTTTCTTCGTTCTCATAAGAACCCTTTGCTGATAAAATGCTGGGCCATACCCAGGTCTAATTGGTGCGGCACAATGCCCCGCAAATGCGGCTTTAATTTGATTTGCAGCGGTTCAAGGCCGCGAAGCCCCTGAAATTGGGGCTTTAACCGGATTTGTATTTCTAAGTCTGGTATCTGTTCGGCATCAATCATGGCGTACCCCTTTGTGTGGGCAAGTTTGGCAAGCGTCCCACCAGTCTTGTTTCGATTTGCCGCCGAAAGGGCGCGGCCCCGATGAACGGTTAAAACAATCCGCCCGCTCAAGCTCGCGATCGACGTAAGGGCAATGCACAACATCAATAAAAACTTCGGCAAAGCGTTTCAGCACATGGGCAGGGTTAGGATAACGGCCCGTGCAAATCATGCGGATCGTGCTACCGTTTTTTACGCCCAAGACATTCGCCAAGGCCGTTGTGCCAATCTCATCCCGCTTTTGCTTAAAAAGCGTTAAAACATCATCAGAATCACTCATAAATCACCCGCTTTATCAGATTGCAGCGGTAAGGTATTGCTACTGTTGGGGTCATAGATGAACCCTTTCGACTTTTGCACCACCGGAGCCTTAGGCCCCAAATCCCTCACAAGCCGATATTCATAACTACCATTGCTTGTCAGCTTTCCATCCTTGATAAGCACCCGTTCAAACAACCCCGCTTTTGCAAGGTCATTTAGCCAGCGGCGCAAATTCGTCGTTGATTTCCCTTCGCTGCCATCGCAAATGGATGCCTGGATTTCGCAAATCGTCATGTTTTTGTTTTTGCGCAATACCCACCACGCTTTATTTCGTAAACCCACCGCCTTGGTGCGGACGACAGGCCGTCGTTTAACTGCCTGCACTATTTCCCTCCTTTCCTTAAGCTCCGCATTGCGTCTTCACACAAGACGACCCCTTTAATGTCGGCGGCGGTCAGCTTGGTTTTTCTGTCATGCGCCGCCACGACTTCAAGCGTCCGGCAAGCGCTGCTCAACAAGCGGTACCGACCCCGTGACTCGGTAAAGGCTTGTGCAATGACGGCATTATCAATCTCGACATCGCACAGTTCTTTTAAATAAAGTGCGGTATCTTCCAAGGTGGCGGGTTTAAATTCGACCAATGCCGATATGCGGGTGGCAATGTGCGCTAACTTATGCTCGGCAAAACGGTGGCGCTCAGACGTATGGCACACCAAGATCAATAAGGCCCCGCATGGCTCGGCCACACGGCGCAGGTATTCGATCACCGCCGCTTTCCGGTCGAGTCCATGCTGGGCTTCATCCAAAATAATCGCGTGGCCGCGTTGCGCCATCGCCTCGCTGATAGCTTTTTGCTGTTCAAAGCTATGCAAACCACCGACACCCAACTCGTATGCCAGCAAATCCTTGATATATTTCAGCGTCATCCCTGGCATACCTTCGATGTAAATGGCATTGCGGTCTGCCCCGAAAAAATCCACGCAGCGGCTTTTCCCTGTCCCTGGATCGCCCGCCAACAGCACTGCGCGGGCTTCCCGTGCGGCACCGGATTCGACTTTGGCAACCGCTGCCATAAAGGCGGCATGGTTGCTGGTTTTTACATAATGGTTTTTCATGGGTATAATTCCTTACTTCTTTGTTTGTTTGAAAACCGACCGTGCTGTAACACGGCCAGTATGATTAATGGGTTGGCAAATCAATGGGGCGGTTCTGTAAAACGGCCACTTTGACGCTTTCGCCATCTTGCTTTAAATGCCCGTCGATGATTGTCGGCGGGCAAATCCGCTTCCAGACCCCACGGTCTTGCGATGTAAACTCCCGTTGATACCACTGTTTATTAGCGTTGCAGGCGATATGCACCCGTGTGCCATCGTCCTTAACGTATTTGTAGCCACACTTAATCATTGCCAGCCGCCTTAATGCTCCGATAGCCCTTATCGGTAAGTTTGATAATGTCATCGGGCAAGAAGCCGGATGCCTCAATCATTTCCCTAGGGTCTCCGTCATCGCCTAATTTCTGCATGACCCGTGTCGCCATTTCCAGCATCATCAATTGTCCGCCAGCCTCTAGCAGCACCGATTTGATGGTGATTCTCATAAGTGCGTGTAGGGTTTCAATGTGCATACTCAATCCTCTTTTAAAATCAGTTGCAGCCACATTCTTGTTCATAAGGGTCCATATCCGTTTCTTCACAGTCATGACAAACCCATACCGATTCCTCACCTTGGGTGGCGTATCTTGAGTATTTGCCCTTATCTTCAAGCCAAATACACCCACCTGTAATTTCTTGATAATTCATCACAGCCCTTCTTTTTTCAATTGCGCTTCGTAAGCAACCTGACGGGCTGTATAAGCCTGGGTTTTTGCATAATCAGCATGGCTAATCCAACGGGCGATAACGATTAGATTGCCCTCCAAATCCCCCACCCATACCTGTTCGCCCAAGTCCGTTTCATCCCAAATCACCAACAAATCTTGGCCTTCATAAGCCATCAGCTTTTCAGAGAAAAACAGCTTGTAATTAGCCTCAACAGTGCAGCCTGCACACTTTTTTACGACTGGGTCTTTTACTTCCTTCACCTCAGCTACCATAATCAATCTCCCGTCTTACAGGCTTTTCAGCCTCATCTTCATCAGTGGAAAAATACTTCAGCCACGTCTCCGTTGCGGTCAGTTGCTGAGGTTCTTCCGGTTCTTGTTCCGCCACCTTGGCATACAGTTCGTCCATTGAAATCTTTGGCGTGACGGCAGGGGCATCAATCGTGTAATCCAACACCCGTGTGGCGGTACTGTCGATCACCTCAGCGGTATCCAGCCCAGCGCGTTTCTCAACCGTGTCGATTTTCTTTTCAAGGCGGCGGATTTGCGCCAATGCCCGTGTTTCTTGGGCGGCATCCGCTGCTGTCTGCGCCCGATAACGGCAAGCTTCATCAAGCGGGGCTTCGCAAATCAACGCGCCTTGCAAATCCATTACCCAGACTTGGCGATAATCCATGATGTCGTAAGAGACGACCACCTCCTTGCCTTCCCAGTGATCCAGTTCCTTATGGCGAAACCGTGGGCCATCCGCGCCGCCGTAGGGCTTGACCACCCCGCGCCGCACGAATTTTTTGGCGCGGGGGCGGAACAAATCGACTAGGCTTTCTTCGTCCATCTCGACCGGCTTCCAGCCATTGGCCTTCCATTCGTCCAAAGCCTCTTGGGGGCTTTGGTGACGCATCTTGCCGCTAACGCCGTCCCGCACTTTCTTAAGGGTGCTGTGCGGTTTGGCATTCCACTTGATGCGTATGCTTTCCAGCCAATCAATGGCTTCTTGGTAGGTTTGGAAAATCAGCCCTTTTGAGGTTTTCGCCAGGTCTTTGCTGATGTCGGCCACGGCTTGGCCGTCTTCATTAGCCTTGGCCTTGACCAATTTTGCCGTCAGCTTCTGGGTGCGGCGCAGGGTCAGGCTGTCCATGCCCTTGGCTTGGTAAGTGCCCAGTACGCGGCACTCTTTATCAATCCAAGAGTGGAAGTTTTCCGCAATCCCGTTGGTTTGCCCGCTCCCGACAATAACCGGATGCGTGATGGTGATGCCCGCCATGTCGGCGATCGACAGCACCGGATTGCCCGTAAACTTCACATTGTTTTTCACGATTTTGGTCGAATCGGTCATCAATATCGCCATGACCCCGCCAAAACGGATGGCATTTTCAATGCCCTTGGCAATCACCTCGGTGTTCTCAGTCAGTCCTATGGAAAAGGGCGGGATAAACCGCGTGGCGACATCATGAAAATCCCATAATTCGTAAGTCACATACTCGCCCGTGACTGGGTGCGGTGCGGTAAAGTGCGTGTTCCATCCGTCCGCATGGACTTCGTCCCAAGGCTCCATACCGTCCGCCGTGCGTTTTTTAAAATACTGCAAGGCGCGGAGCTGTTGTCCGGTATTCCGACCTTTCAGTATCTCGCTTTGGCTAAATTTCTTATTGAAAAAACGAACCACTTGATTGTAAGTTGGCGGCGGGATAAACAGCTTCTGCAACTCCGCCACTACCGCCGTGTAGCAAGGCTTTTGGCCCCGGCAGTACAGTTTTATTGCCATGTCATACCAAGGTTTTATGCTTAAATCCTTTTGCTTTTTCTTAGGCATGTAACTGCCGGTGACGGCTTTGCGTTGCCGCCAATTGATTAGGGTTCGGTGCGGTAAAATAGGGCCATCCTTGCGCTTTTTTTCCTTGCAGTTGTCTAGCGCAAAAACTAAGGCGGTTGGCAGGGTTCCGGCGGCATATCCTTGGTTGATGTATTTAACGGCAGCCGTTTCGCTGCCGTTAAAACCTTCAATGAACCGGAAAATGACCTGAATGGCGCGGTCTATTTTTCGTTGCTCTTCTGTACTTCCAGCGTATGCTGTATGTGGATGTATAGATCGTGCATCAGAAATTGCGCCAAAGTTTTTCCCTTTATCGTCAGTTGCCAAACCTGTTGGCTCTCGCTGAGTATCACCAACCCCATCCGCTCCAGCTCTACCGCCTGAAGCATTTCCAGCAGTATGTGATAAGGCAGCAGAGGGGCTTGTTTTAACGATTCCTTTTTCGGATATCTCTTCACGGGTAATGAGACCTCGTTGCATTCGTGGATTAGCAGCCCCGTTAACAGCATTGCCTGTAGCACTGTCAGCTCTGACCGCATTGCCGAAAACTCCACTATCTGCTCTATCGTTATCCCCTCCGGCATTCTTGGCGGGATCATTTCTTGATTGTTCTTGACCATAAATCTTCTCTACGTATTGGTTAAAAAGAGCCTCATGATAGCTTCTTTGGGCATGTTCAGGCAGGCTGGACAGCTCAATTTCGTAACGTAAACCGCCTTTTCCACCCTTGGCTGGGACTTGGCGGGTAGTGTATTTATCGGCCTTACAAGCCTTCTGTATGGCCTGTTTTGATACCCCTAAAAGGTTGGCAACTTCACTAACCGACAAAAATTCACTCATAACACTATTCCTTTATTTTTCCTGTAGTTATGAGTTGCCAACTACGTCATCAAGTTGGCAACTTTGGTTGGCAACTTGCTCTTCTGAGTTACCAACCTCAACACCAGATTCTTTTATTAAAAGATCACGCAATTCTTTGCCTTTTTGCCCTTTCCATATACCTAAAAGGGCATCTCTGGCATTTTGTCTCTTAACTCCTTTAGCCAAGCACCATTTATGTAAAGAAGATTGCTTACTAACAAAAGAAGCCTTAACGCTTGCGTATAGTTGTTTGTTTGTCATTACGGGTTTATCCTGTGTTCAACTTGAACATGATGATAGATGGATATTACGACAATGTCAAATACAACGATGCAATTTACGTCAACTGGAAAAAGGATTGCTTTCTTAAGAAAAGAAAAAAGCCTTTCACAACAGGGATTTGCGGATTTTTTAGGGGTTAGTAGGAGTTATTTAGCAGATATTGAAAGAGAAAGAAGCGAACCTTCTTCCAATTTCTTGGTGCAATTAACGACAAAAATGGATGTAAGTACCGACTGGATATTAACCGGTCAAGGAGAAATGCTGAAAAATAAGCCGTCTATTGCATCCTCTCTTAAGGAAAATATACTTACCCCGGAAGACCTAGGGATAGAAGTGCAATACAGCTCGTATGACCCGTCTTTTGCTGATTCTGGGCAGGTTGCAACGCAAACACAGGGACAAAAAAACAACTATCCCGTTGATAAGAATAAGGAAGCATGGGAGCAATTTGCCTTAGTGCCTCTTTATGATGTCGAAGCGTCGGCGGGTTGGGGCAGGTTGGTGGATCAGGAGCTTAAAATAAGCGATATGGCGTTTAGGACGGATTGGTTGGCTGCAAGGGGCTTAAAACCCAGCCATTGCGCTCTAATCAGGGCGCGGGGGGATAGTATGGAA
>JAQTNZ010000002.1 GCA_028713595.1 Methylovulum sp.
CCACTTCAATTGGGTTTGCAAGCCTTGATCATCTTCCACAATCAATAAAACTTTTTTCTCGCCCACGTTTTCCAACCTTTTGTGTTTACGCCATTTGGCTTAATGCGCCAGCAACCACTGTTCCAACATCACCAACAACCAGATCATCACACCGTAATAAGACGCATGGCTGCTTTGGTGCAATTGGATAAGGTTTTTGATATACGCCGGATTTAAAAAACCACGTTGGGCAATCCCTTGTAAATTGGCCTCGGCAAATTCCTTAAGGTCTTTGTCACTGCCCATCCAAACCCCGAACGGCAAGCCAAACCCTTGCTTGCTTTTCGCCAAGGTTTCTTTGGCGAGGAAACCTTGCATACCCTGACGGTAAAACGAGCGCAAGCCGAAACCTTGCATCAGCCATTTTGACGGCACTGAAGCGGCAAACGCCACCAGATTTTCCTGCAACATCGGGTATTGCACCGTCACCCCCGCCAACTCGCAGGTACGGTTGACCTTTCTTAAGTCATTATCGGCCAGGGTGAACTTATTATCCAAAAACAGCATTTTTTTGACCAGATCATCGCCTTGGGTGCGCTGGTAAGTCGCCTGTAACAGCCGCAAAGGTGCGTCACTGTCAATTTGGCCGAGAAAGTCGGCAGCAAAAATGTCCGCCAAGGGTGTCCTATGTAAAAAATTATAGGTCTCCAAGCGTTGCGGCATGGCAATGTTGGCTTGTTCAATATAACTTTTCAGCTTGCGTAGCGGGGGCAAGTTAAACGCCACCGGCTCCAGCACCGCTTTGGCAAAATCAGGGACATGGCGATACAGGTCGAAAACTTTTTGTTTGGCATAACGGGAGTTGCCGGCAAAAATCTCATCGCCACCATCCCCTGCCAGCAGGCGGGCCATGCCATGTTCACGGGCAAATTTCGCACAATAATAGGCTGGCACTGCCGAGGCGTTGCCAAAAGGCTCGTCATAAGCTTTTGCCAACAACGGGATCGCCGCCAAGACATCGGCGGGGGTGACATAATATTCATGCAGTTTGGCCTTAAAATGGGCGGCGGTGATCCGTGCATAAGCCATTTCATCATAGCCATCGGCGGCAAAACCGATACTGAAGGTATCAATCGGTTGCGCCGACAGTTTTTGGAACAGGCCGACCACGGTGCTGCTGTCCAAGCCCCCGCTTAAAAATGCCCCCGTCTGCGGGTCGGGTGCACATTGGGCCATCGCTTGCCCTAGTTCGTCATGCAATTGGGCGAGCAAATCCTGCTTGCTGGCGGTGCTGTCCTGATAGTGCCGTTGCCAGTAAAAACCACGGCTGGTTTGTTGTTGGCTGATTTCCAAAAACTCGCCAGGCTGGAGCTTTTCTATGCCCTCATAAATGCTGCCGGGGCTGGGAACAACATGGAAATACAAATAAGTGAAGATAGACTGCCGGGAGATTTCGGGACGTACCTCAGGATGGGCGAGCAATTGCCCTAATTGGCTACCAAACACCAACACATCGGCCTTATGGTAAAAAGCCAAAGGCCGCAAGCCCATCCTATCAATCGCCAGCAAGGCATAATGCTGGTCGGCTTGCACCACACAAGCCGCAAACGCCCCCACCATTTGCACCAGCACCCCTCGCCCTTGCCGCAAAAAGCCTTGCGCCAGCGCGTAGGCGGGGCTGTGGCTTTGTGCCATGGCCGCAAGGATCGGGTCTTGCCAGTGTGGCTCCCCGTCCACTATCACCAGCAACGCGCCTTCCTGATAAAAGCTGGGCGCTGCATTAATGCCATGACCGCCCATGCCAGCCGTTTTATAATAAGCACAAACGTGAAGGCTATCGGTCAGCAGTCCTGAACTGGCATGGCGTTGGGCATCAAGCAAAGGAGCGGCGGATGTCGGGGTGGTTGATAGCCAACCGTAAATGGAACTCATAGTAGGTCTCTAAGGTTTAAGGCAGGGAAACAACATCATTATGACATTGTACCGTGGTTTGACAAAAGCTATCAGGGTCAGTTTTGCCAATTGCACAGCACTATCGGCAAACCACCCTAAAACAGACAGGGCTGTTATCATAATGGCCTGTTTATGGCTTATTCGTGGACAATCTGTGGCATGGACGATAAATACCGTTCTGGCGGCCAGTAAAAAGCGGTAAATACAACAATGACACTCCCTTAAGGTTTAAAAAATCGGCGACTCTCTCTGATGAAAAAAAACACCAACCCCGAAAAATCTTTATTTGGCAACTTTTCCGAGCCGGATCGCTTGTATATTGACAAGGCCTTGGCGATTGTCGGGGAAATTGTTGATGACCCCCGTTATTATCGCCCCAAGGGTATCGAGGTCGCCACAATACTGATGGAGTTTAATGTCGACCTGAACACAATCCTAGCGGCAATACTGAGTGACCCGCGCCTGACCAAATTCAACCTGTTGCCGCACATTAAGGAACAGTTTGGCGAAACGGTGGCGGCCTTGGTCAAGGATGTCAATTGGCTGAACACCATCGCCATTTATTCTTTGGATATGACCAACCAGCCCAACCAATCGGAAATCTTGCGCCGGATGTTGTTGTCGATGACCCAGGATGTCCGTGCGGTGCTGATTAAGCTGGCTTACCGGATCAAACGATTGGGGGTGTTACCGAAAGAATCTTACGAAATGCGCCGTTTTATCGCCCAAGAAACCTTGGACATTTACGCGCCTATCGCCAACCGCATGGGCATACACCAACTCAAGTGGGAGTTGGAAGACATGGCTTTTCGCTATTTGAAGCCGCAATCTTACCTGCATATCGCCAAATCCTTAAACGATAACCGCATCGAACGGGAAAACTGCATCAACCGCTTCATCAATACCCTAAAAACCACGCTCGCCGCCGATAATATTAACGCGGCGATTTATGGCCGCCCCAAACATATTTACAGTATCTGGAAAAAAATGCAGCGCAAACAGTTGGGCATAGATGAACTCTATGACCTGTTGGCGGTGCGCGTGATCGTCGATAACCTGACCGCCTGCTATACCACCTTGGGTATCGTCCATAGCCTATGGCAAACCATCCCCAAAGAATTTGACGATTATATCGCCAACCCCAAGGAAAACGGCTACCAATCCTTGCACACCGTCATCATCGACTCCGACGGACGACGCATTGAGGTGCAAATACGCACCCAGGAAATGCACGATTTTGCCGAATTTGGCGTGGCGGCGCACTGGTCATACAAAGAAGGTGGCAAACACGATGCCGCCGTCGAAAAAAGCATCAGCTCCTTGCGCAAATTGCTGGAAGAAAAGGACGATGACGACACCCTGAGCGAACATTTCCGCAACGAATTGTTCCATGACCGCGTGTATGTGCTGACCCCCAAAGGCAAGCTGATTGATCTGGTGAAAAACTCCACGCCGCTGGATTTTGCCTACGCGATCCATAGCGAAATCGGCCACCGCTGCCGGGGCGCGAAAGTCAACGGGCGCATCGTGCCGTTGACCTACCCGCTAAAATCGGGCGAACAGGTGGAAATCCTCACCACCAAAGAAGGCGGGCCTAACCGCAACTGGATAGACCCGAACTTGGGCTATTTAAAATCCGCCAACGCCATCAGCAAAGTCAAGAGCTGGTTTAAAAACCAACAAGAAGGGCAAAACATCGCCGCCGGTAAGGCGATACTCGACAAGGAAAGCCAACGCCTGGGCATTAAAGCCCCCAATTTGGCCGAACTTGCCAAGCACTTCCACCAGCCCGACACCGACCAATTGCTGGAATTCATCGGGCGCGGCGACATCAATACCCGCCAATTGGCGGCCTTTTTCAAAATTCCCGAATTGGAAACGGTAAAGCCGAAAAATGCGCCGAAAAAACCCGCCAGCAAAACCGGCGTGTCGGTTGATGGCCTCCATCAGGTGCTGACCACCATTGCCCGCTGCTGCACCCCCGTGCCCGGCGATGACATTATCGGCTTTATTTCCTTAAAAAAAGGCATCATTATCCACAACAAAAAATGCCCGAATGTTTTAGACTTAAACCATGATAAACAAAGCCGCTTAATCGAAGTGGCGTGGGGCGAGGAAAGCAACAGCTATTTTGTACCGATTGCCATCAAAGCCTACAGCACCCGCAACCTGCTCAGTGATGTGTCCCAATTGCTGGCGGAAGAGAAAATCCACGTTTCCAATGCCGCTATGGACACACACACCGAGGGCTATGCCCAACTTAAAATGACCATACAAGTCAAAAATACCGACCAACTGAGCCGCACATTAAAAAGACTCGGTTGCTTGCCCAATGTGATTGATGTCAAACGCAATATTTGACCCTATCGGCAACAAAAGGGGCGTTAGTCAAAGCGTTTGGCATCTGTCGGCAAGTGCCGGAACAGCGGATGTGCCGCCAGCCCAAACCGCTCAGGATAATAAACACCGCCCAGATATAAGCCTTCGGGCGGGGCGGTGCGGGCGGCGAGTTTGCGGTCTTTGGCCGCCAGCAAAAACTGTGTCCACTCTACAGGCTGTTTGCCCGCACCTATCTCCATCAACACCCCGGCGATATTCCTGACCATGTGATGCAAAAAGGCATTGGCGGAAATGTCCATCACCACCTGATCGCCGTTACGCTGGACTTCAATAAAATACATGAGCCGGTTCGGGCTTTTCGACTCGCAGCTTTGGGCGCGAAAAGAAGAAAAATCATGCTCACCTATTAGCGCTTGCGCCGCTTGGTGCATTTTTTCCGCATCCAAAGGACTATGGCACCAGGTGGTTTGTTGATAGAGCAAAGCCGATTTTACCGGACGGTTGCTGATGATATAACGGTAATAACGGGCTATCGCGCTAAAACGGGCATGAAAATCACCGATGGCCGGTTGCGCCCATAATATCCTGACATCGGCGGGCAAATGGCTATTGCCGCCCAATTGCCAAGCCGCCAAACTCCGCTCAGCCACAGTGTCAAAATGCACCACCTGCTCCAGCGCATGTACGCCGGAGTCGGTGCGCCCAGCGCAGGCCACCGTGACCGGATGGTTAGCGACTTTACTTAAGGCCTGCTCCAGCACTTGCTGGATGCTACGCGCGTGGGCTTGGGCCTGCCAGCCATAATAACCGCTGCCATTGTATTCTATACCAAGGATGATGCGCATGTGTCGGGATCAAGGGATAAGGTTAAACCCACTATTTTAAACTAGGTTGGTGGGCTTATGCGCAAAGATCATGCCCACCCTACCCCAGAAATGTTAGATTCACGCTATAATCAACCCTCACTCCCCATGCAGGCATTCACTATGGAATTGGTTTTGGTAGGCACGGCCTATCTGGCTGGCTTAATAACAAGCAGGTTATATTTTCCGCCCTTAGTCGGCTATATGATTGCCGGTTATGTCTTACATGCCTTAGGTGTCCAACCCGACCAGACGATTGCCCACCTGGCCGATATTGGCATTCAGCTATTATTGTTCACCGTTGGCCTAAAACTGAAATTGCGTTCCTTATTAAGACGTGAAGTGCTAAGTGTCGGCGGCTTGCACCTGCTGATTGTCACCGCCATTTCGGTGGCGATTTTCTTTGCCCTAGGCGGTTATATTTCCGGCGGGCTGGTGCTGGGGGTCAGCTTGGCGTTTTCCAGCACCGTGCTGGCGATAAAAGTGCTGGAAGATAGCGGCGAATTGTCCACCTTATATGGCCGGGACGTGCTCAGCATCTTAATCCTGCAAGACATTGTCGCTATTGCCCTGCTGGCTTTCAGCAGCGGCAAACAGCCGACACCGTGGGCTTTTGGCCTGTTATTGCTGCCCTTGTTGCGCCCCATCGCCTACCGTTTGCTCAATGCCAGCCGCGCAGATGAATTAAAACTGCTGTTGGGGGTGTCATTGGCGTTGGCGGGTGGCTTGTTAGCGGAAAAAGCCAGCATTTCCAGCGATATTGGCGCGTTGCTGATGGGGGTGATGTTGGCGGGCCATCCTAAAATTGATGAATTGGCGCATAAATTATGGGGACTGAAAGAAACCTTTCTGGTGGCGTTTTTCCTGCAAATCGGCCTCACCGACCTGCCCAATTATGACGAATTAATACAGGCACTCTTGTTATTGTCGTTGCTGCCCTTGCAAGGGGTGCTGTTTTTTTGCTTATTTTTGGTGGTGGGCTTGCGGGCGCGGACGGCATTTATTTCTTCGTTGGCACTGATGACTTATAGCGAATTCGCCCTCATCACTTCTTCGGCGGTGGTTGAGGCGCATTTGTTGCCACCCGTTTGGGAATCTATCATTGGCTTGGCGGTCGCCCTCTCATTGGCGATTGCCGCCCCGTTAAACCACTTCTCACACCGCTTATTTTCACTGTTGGAAGGTTTCTTAACGCGCTTTGAGCGGCAAACAAGCCACCCTGACCGCTTGCCCGGCAGCATAGGCATTACCGAATGGCTGATTATTGGCATGGGGCGCACGGGTCTGTCGGCTTATCAGGCTTTTTGCGAACAAGACAAACGGGTGTTAGGTCTGGATGCCGACCCGACCGTGTTGGAGGCGATGCTGGCGGACGGGCGGCGCGTCGTGTATGGCGATGCCGAAGACAAGGCGCTTTGGGAAAGATTACCGCTGACAAAAATCAAAGGCATAATCCTTGCCATACCTGAGTTTGAGGTGCGGGCCTCGTCAATCGCGCAGTTGCAAGCACGGCAATTTCAAGGCCATATCGGCACTTTCTGCTTTCACGATGATGAAGAGCCAAAACTGTATGAGTTAGGTGCCAGTTTTGTCATCCATCCTTTAACCGAAGCGGGCAAGCAATTGGCGGAACAGATGATAAACACCCATCAAGCCGCCAAGTGAAGCCAGCCCCCATAACCGTTTGATATTTAAAATCAGTCATTTTTAGCCGATAATCCGCAGGGGTATTTTCAAATGCCCTGAAGCCCTAAACCTAGGCAGCCAAAAAAACGCCAAAGAGTCGGCAATTTTTCGGTTTGGCGGTGAAATTTGCTCTACCAAATCTATATTTTGTGTTAATCTTTTATCTCTCTCACTATATGCGGTGTTATGACGTTAAAGTTTAGCCACCTGGCTTTTCCAAAAACCTGCAAACCCTAACAACCTATCCTTACAACATTATGATCCAGCAAATTAATAAAAAAATTACCGGTTATAAGGTCTTGACACCTAACACGCCGGCAAGCAATGAAGACGACATCCCGGTGCAGGAGTCCATACCGGGGCTGGAAAGTATGCACGAAAACATGGCACGGCCTGAGATATTGTACGGCTCCACTTATAAAATCAAGACCCCGCAATCGGAACATGCGTTGTATATCACCATAAATGACATGATCCTCAACCAAGGCAGCAAACATGAAGAACGCCGCCCTTATGAGGTGTTCATCAACTCGAAAAACATGGAGCATTTCCAATGGGTGTTGGCGCTGACGCGGGTTATCTCGGCGGTGTTCCGTAAAGGCGGCGATGCTTGTTTCCTGGTCGATGAGCTAAAAGCGGTGTTCGACCCGCGCGGCGGTTATTTTAAAAAAGGCGGGGTGTTTATGCCGTCACTGGTCGCCGAAATCGGCTGTGCGATTGAATCGCACTTAAAAAACATCGGCATGTTGAAAGACACCGAGCTAGATGCCCATCAGAAACAGTTTCTTGCGGAAAAACGCCGTGAATTTGACGTGCTCCATGCCGACACCGGCTCAACCGACAGCAGTTTCCCTGCCAAAGCCCTGTTATGCAGCAAATGCCAAACCAAAGCCGTGGTGCTGATGGATGGCTGCATGACCTGCCTTAATTGCGGCGAGAGCAAATGCGGATAGAGCCTGCCTAAAAAAAACAAACCTCCCGGAACGGCTTGCCCTGTAGGATGCACTGATGGACAGGGCATCCTACTTGCCCTTGCTTCAAAAAACATATTGCCCCCCCTGCCTCATCACACCTCTTGCACACCTTGCGACACCCTTATCCTAGAGCCTATTTTCTAGACCGATAGCCGCCCTCCCCTTATAAACTTAGCCAGATAGGGAATTGTATACCTAATTAGGTAATTCACACCCTATTTGTATGGTTATTGCAACCCACCGCCAACATCAGGCCATCCGCCTTTTTAGCGCAGAACATTTGTTTCCTAGTGCGCGACATAACGTAGCGGTAAATAAACATCATTGTAATTCAATATCATAAAACAAATTTCCTGGAAAAATAAATAACCAAAGTTAGATTTAATCCAGATGGGGGTATTTTGGCGCGGTGTTTGCTCTAGCTCTGGTGTGCAGCATAAGCCTGTACATAGAACCTCTGTAACAACTGTAATTTTTTAACATTTTTTAGGAGACGCCGTCATGGCTAAAGTTCAAAAATCAACTGACTCTTCTAGCTTAGCTGAAGTAGTGGACCGCATCCTGGACAAAGGCATCGTTGTTGATGCTTGGGTCAAAGTTTCATTGGTCGGTATCGAATTGCTGTCTATAGAAGCCCGCGTTGTCATCGCTTCTGTTGAAACTTACTTGAAATATGCAGAAGCCATTGGCCTTACCGCCAGTGCCGCTACTCCTGCGTAATCAGGCGGAAAGCAAGGGCAATGCCGTTGCTTAAGGTTGCATACGCCCTTTCCAAAAGATAGGGGTTGGGTGGATGGCGATCAAGACAAGGCTAAACGCCTATATGCCATCCCGCCCCAGCCTTCTCCTAGGAAAAGGTTTTCCGCCCTTAATTTGACAGTATTGAAGAGTACGGGTGGCCAGCCGTTACCAGTTGACGGCCTGGGCACTTTCCAACGCCTCAAAGAAGTGATTGGGGTTTTTAACGTAAGCCTTAAGGAGAAAACCTATGGGACGCTTAACAGATGATATGGCGCAGTTGCGTAGAAATATTGATGGTAGCCGTGAATCCCGATTAGCACAGCAAAATGCACGGGTTTCCAGTGTCTGCTCGCAGATTGCGGGCTTCGCGGCGGCACGCGCCAGAGACGGGCAACAAGATGCCTACGCACGGGCGGCATTTGTTACTGGCAATGCCAATGACATCAACCGCTTGCTGAATGACTTCCGTAACAACCGCCGGTTGGCGGGCCAGCAAGCGCACGAAGACCGTGCCGCGTTCGTGGGCAATGTGTCAAAAGACACGCGGGACTTGTTGGGCGGCTTTAATGCCGACCGCAGAAGCATGGCCGAACGTAGCTCCAAAGACCGCTCTGATTTCATTGCCAACTTGACTAACGGTGTGGCCGCTTTCATCAATGAAGCCTCACAAGACCGAGCTGATGCCCATGCGGTGTTTTTTGGCATCGCCGCCTCTAAAAAAAAAACGGTCTTCCCAGTATAGCCCCGCCCCTTATTGATGAGGCTACCAAGGGAAAAGCTGGTGGTTTGGCAGGCCAACATAAAGCATACGGCAATGAGCCACCCTTACCCATAGAAAGTATGCCCTCACCTGAGACCGTCTTCGATCCTCAGGAAGCCACCGACAGTGAACATACAGAAGCACACGAAAGCAAAAAAGCCAAAAAAAAACATAAGGGTGATTAAGTACAGATTGTCGGCTTGATACAAAACAAGGATGATTACTGACTAATGGTTATTTCATAGACTTTTAGTGCCTAACCCACACTAAAGGTCTGGAAAATAACCTTTACCACCTCACCGCCCTACAGAGCTAAAGACAACTCTGATGATTGTTATCCCGTACCCCAGCAGACTCGGGCGAGGGGGACAAATACCACTAAGCACAGGAGCATTTTCATGATTAAGCAAAATACCGTCACCCAATATATCGTAGAAGATGACCTTGTCGTTCCTGAGGCCAGCGATCATTTTGTAGTGACATCCTATGTGAAAGACATTATCGACCGTGCGACAGTTTATCTGCGTGCGGGCTATCCCGTACATTTTGCCGGGCCTTCGGGGACTGGCAAAACGACGTTAGCCTTCCACCTTGCCGCACAATGGGGCCGTCCTGTCACCTTATTGCAAGGCAATGAAGAATTTGTCAGTTCCGACCTGACAGGGAAAGACATCGGCTACCGTAAAAGCAGCCTGGTCGACAACTACATCCATTCGGTGCTCAAAACCGAAGAGCAGATGAACCGCATGTGGGTGGACAACCGTTTGACAACCGCTTGCCGCAATGGCGACATGCTAATTTATGATGAATTTAACCGCTCCAAGGCGGAAACCAACAACGTGCTGTTATCGGTGCTGTCAGAAGGCATTTTGAACTTGCCTGGCCTGCGTGGCGCCGGCGAAGGCTATATGGATGTGCATGAAAGCTTCCGCGCCATTTTCACCTCCAATCCAGAAGAATATGCGGGCACGCACAAAACCCAAGACGCACTGATGGACCGCATGATCACCATTAATATTGGCCTTGTCGACCGTGACACCGAACTACAGATACTCCATGCACGTTCCGATCTGGACGCGGAAGACTCGGCCTATATCGTCGATATAGTTAGGGAATTGCGCGGCAATGAACAGGAGACCAAACACGGCTTACGCGCGGGGATTGCGATTGCACGCATCCTGAGCTTGCAGGGGATAAAACCGCGTTATGGCGACAAACTGTTCCATGCCATCTGTTATGATGTCTTAAGCATGGAAACCGCCAAAATACAACGGGCCGGCCACTCGATATTTCATGAAATGGTCGATAACGTCATCCGCAGGATGTGCCCGCCCGTAGGCTCGGAAGCGATCAACATCAACACAAAAATGCAAGTGGTGGAATCGTCATGGCAATAAGCACACGTCCCCCACGGACACTTTCTGACATCAAGACCCATTCAGGCCGGGTAAGCCGCGACCACCAAGTGTACCGCGACTATTTTCAGGTCGGCGCATTGGAATTGGAACGGTGGCGGCGCTCAAAAGAGCGCGAAGCCGCCTCGTCGCGGATTGAAGGCATTGACAGCCGCATTGCGGAGATTGACCAAGAAAAAGAGGCCCTGCTTGCAGGGGCCGCCGCCGCTTGTGCTGAGGCCAACGGCCAGGGCAAACCCGAACCTGTCGGGAAGAAAAAATCTTCCGGCTTACGTATCCAATATTGAGGAGGTTGTCACTATGAACCACATCCGCACCCTCGCCCACATCCGTACACCGCGTATGGCCAAGAGTTTCCGCGCTTGCGTCAACCTGACGGGTAAACAGCAAATCCTTACCGATAGTGGGCGTATCCGCGCCGAAGAATATCGGCGCTTAAACCGTGTCCAACAGGCGGTTGACCAACGTATCGTGCTGGAGAGGGGGCTATGAGTGCGGTAAAACAAAGCAATTTTCGCGCTAAGGTGCTTTACGCGCTCTGCGCTTCTGATGACGAGACCCCCCATTACAAAATTCGCGGCCTGGAATCCGCCCCTGTTTATGCCATTGATCAAAATGGTTTAAGGGCGGTGGTCAGTGACACCTTAAGCACCCGTTTACGTCCTGAAAGGCGCAATATCACGGCGCACCAGGCGGTATTGCACGCGCTGACCGAAGCCAGCACCGTGTTGCCGATGCGTTTTGGGGTGATCGCCCGCAATGCCGAGGCGGTACAAAAGCTATTGGACACCAACCAGAAAGACATCAAAGAACATTTTGAACGCCTTAATGGGCGCGTGGAAATGGGCTTGCGCGTTTCTTGGGATGTGTCCAATATTTATGAATATTTTGTGGCCTTACATCCCGTTTTAAGCGAAACGCGTGATGAAATATGGACTAAAAACACCAACAACAAAAACCAACGCGATGAAAAGATCCGCTTAGGCAACCTCTATGAATCATTGCGGACAGCCGACAGGAAAGAATCGGCGGAAAAGGTAAAGGAAATCCTGGCTGATTACTGTGAAGATATTATTGAAAACCCCATCAAAAAAGAAAAAGATGTGATGAATCTGGCCTGCTTGGTTGAAAGGCAGCGGCTAGATGAATTTGCCGAAGGTGTTTTCCGGGCTTCAAAACTGTTCGACAACGTTTATTTGTTCAATTATACCGGCCCGTGGGCGCCGCATAATTTTGTCACCTTGGACTTGCATGCCCCTACCGTAAAAAAGAAAACCTCGGCCAGCACTAGCACCCATTCTGACTGAGGTAAAACCATGTTACTGGTTGATGACCTATTGTTTTCCCCTGTCAAAGGCATCATGTGGATTTTTAAGAAAGTTCATGAGTTGGCGGAAGAAGAACTGACCGGCGAAGCGGATCGCATCCGTGAAAGCCTGACTGAACTTTATATGCTTTTGGAAACAGGACAGATTACCGAAGAAGAATTTGAACAACAAGAAACCTTATTGCTGGATAGGCTAGATGCGTTAGATGAAGATGACAACATGATAGGCGATGCTTAGGCGATGCTGACAAAGGCGATAGGGTGGGGACGGATAAAGACGAAGGCGGCATAAGACAGGCAACGATGACAATAAGGATAAGCCAGAGGCAGTCCAGCATGAAAAATTCAATTTACCCCACGTTTTTGCAAGAATCACCGCTAAAATTGATTTTTTTCGGGGGTAAGGGAGGGGTTGGGAAAAGCACCTGTGCCAGTGCGGCGGCTTTAAAGTTGGCCCAAGAGCAGCCGCAGCACCTGATTTTACTGGTTTCCACCGACCCGGCACATTCCCTGCATAGCCTACTTGCCAATATGGCATTACCGAAAAATTTGGTGGTGCGCGAATTAAACGCCGCCGCTTCCTTACATGAGTTTAAAACCCGGCATGACAGCCTACTGAAAGAAATCGCCGAACGCGGCACTTTCCTCGATCAGGAAGATATCCAAGGCCTGATGGACGCCGCGCTGCCGGGCATGGATGAATTGGCGGCTTATCTTGATATTGCCGACTGGATCCAACAAGACACCTATCACCGTATTATTATAGACACCGCACCTACTGGCCATACCTTGCGGCTTTTGGAAATGCCCGAACTGATCCGTCGTTGGCTGACCGCATTGGACACATTACTGGCCAAACACCGTTATTTGCGCAGGCATTTTAGCGGCGATAACCGCCTGGACCATTTGGATAATTTCCTGCTGGGCATGGACAGTTCGCTAAAAGCCATGCACGGCCTGATGACCGATACACAGCGTTGTTGCTTTGTCTTGGTGATGCTGGCGGAGGCCATGAGCGTGGAAGAAAGCCTTGATCTTGCCAAGGCCTTAAACCACCAGCGCGTGTCCATGCCGGATCTGTTGGTCAACCGCCTGTATCCTGAAAATGCTTGCCCAACGTGTGGGGCCGAACGCAATCGGCAGCTGTTGGCGCTTAAAAATGCCTTCGAACGGTTGCCAGAACCCTTATTTTGGTCGTTGCCGTTGCTTGCCACCGAGCCTTGCGGCCAGCTGCTTTACACCTTATGGCCGCAACTGCGGCCATTGGCTAAAAACGCCACCCCGGCCACTCCTTATCGCCAGCCTTTGCCGTTGCATGTAAAAACCCCTATCCCCTTACCCGCCAGCAGCTTACGGTTGCTAATTTTCGCAGGTAAAGGCGGCGTGGGCAAAACCACCATGGCCTGTGCCACCGCCCTACGTTTGCGTAGCGAAAATCCGCAACTGCGCATCCTGTTATTCTCGACCGACCCCGCGCATTCGCTGAGTGATTGCCTGGATTTAAGCATACAGCCGCAGCCCACACCGGTGCTGTCAAACGTTGATGCCCAAGAGATCAATGCCGAAGCTGATTTTGAAAAAATCCGCCATGACTACCGTACAGAATTGGAGGTTTTTTTACAGGATGCCTTACCGCATCTGGATATTACTTTTGACCGGGAAGTGATGGAACGCTTGCTTGATTTGGCCCCCACCGGCTTGGATGAAATCATGGCCTTGACCGCGATTATGGATCATCTCGATAGTGGTCGTTACGATATGGTGATCGTCGATGCCGCCCCTAGCGGACATTTGCTGCGTTTACTGGAATTGCCCGAACTGATCCGTGAGTGGCTAAAACTGTTTTTTTCCATCTTGCTAAAGTACCGCAGGGTGATGCGTTTCCCGCACTTGTCAGAACGGCTGGTGCGGCTCTCACGCGACTTAAAAAATCTCCGCAGCCTGCTGCAAGACCCCGCCCGGACCGGGGCGTATGCCGTCACCATCCCGACTTTTTTGGCGATAGAAAAAACCTTTGAGATGGCATCGGCCTTGCAACGGCTGGGTATCGGCTTGCAGGCGTTATTGGTCAACCAAATCACACCGGCCAGCGATTGTGCCTTATGCCAGGCTATCAGCCGCCGCGAAGCCGTGCAACTAAAACGCGCCCACGCTATGTTCCCTGATCAGGCGCAAGCCAACATCTTCCGGCAAACCGCCCCCTCCGGCCTAGACCCGCTAATGGCCTTGGGTTCGGTGCTTTTTATATGAACAATGAGCGTAGTTATTATGTCAGTGAGCAAACCGTCCCAACATGAACAGCAACAGGTTTCCCTCTGTGAAGCATTGGATCGCATCCTGAACAAAGGGGCGGTGGTGGTCGCCGATGTCACCATTTCCGTTGCCAACATTGATTTGATTTATTTAAGCCTACAGGCCTTGATCGCCTCTGTAGAAACGGGCAACCTTTTACGCGGTAAGGAGTGAAACCAATGGCCACAAACAATCTGTCGCAACAACTTTTCCAAAACAGCCCACCTGCGGCAGTGAGCAGCAAACGCGGCAAACTGGACATTGATGGTGACCGTGTCCGCAACGGCTTGGCGCAACTGGTCTTGACCCTGGTCAAGCTATTGCACGAACTGTTGGAACGCCAAGCCATAAGGCGTATGGACTCAGGTTCGCTAAGCGATGGAGAAATTGAGCGCTTAGGCTTGACGTTGATGCTCCAAGCTGAGGAATTGGAGCGTTTGCGTGAGGTTTTTGACCTTAAAGACGATGATTTGAACATAAATTTAGGCCCCTTAGGCCGCTTACTATAGGAAGCGTACAATGAACAACAGACAATTATTCTATGTTAATGTGTTTTCAGCGGAGGATGTCTCCCATGACTAATACCGTCATCGACATTACTGCCGCAACGCGGGGTTTAGAGCTGCGCATGGGCAACACTTGGTTTGAACAAGGCGATCTATGGCAAGCGGTGGATGTGTTTTTAAGGATCATTGAGGCCTATCCTGATAGCGAAGAAAGCCAAACTTCCCAATCCAGGCTCATGGCCATTTCCAGAAGTTACGAACAGGAAGGCTTGTTAAGGCTATCGCTAAGTGTGCTGGAGCGGCTTGAGCAATCGATGGCGGCAAGTAGCTAGCGACAGCAAAAGATTAACCCACTCAACCAAACGGGTACGCTCCGCGTGGGAACGATGAGATCGTGGATTTCAGGCCTTTAGGCCGACTACTGTTAAGGATTTGCACCATGAGCGATAACAAAAGATTAACCCACTCCACCAATTCGACCACCGTAGCCGACTTATTGGAGCGGTTGCTGGACAAAGGCATCGTCATCAGCGGTGACATCCGCATCAGGCTGGTCGAAGTGGAATTGTTGACACTGGAAATCCGCCTGCTGATCTGTTCCGTCGATAAGGCATTGGAAATGGGTTTGGATTGGTGGAGCGGCAATCCGGCATTTGATTCCAGGGCCAGGGGGGCGGCGGCATTGCCACCAGCGGATATGGAAGAGCGTCTGCGGCGTTTGGAAAGCCGTTTGGAAACGGAAACGGAAACGGTACAGCCAGTTGCCAAAGAAACCCACTCCGAAGACATCCACAATTAACAACCGAATTTCCTATATGCGCGCCCTCATTTATTTTCCTATTATCCACGACCATAAAGACATGGGGACGCTGGGCGACGCGGCCAAGCAATCGCGGACTGAAGAACAGGCCCGCAAACAAGAAGAGGCGGTCGGTCATTTTTGGACGGCGATTGCGGCGGCGATTGACAACTTGGGGCTAGATTATGCCCGTTTGAAGCTCTATCAGGATGGCCTGCCCGTTTGCGGCAAAGAAAATGAAATAGCCGCCGAGGTCGCCTTGGCCGGCAGCCAAAATTACCAATTATTGCAAACCTTGCAACAGAAAGGTGCGACCCTGATGGGAACGGAATCCCCCGAACTGTTACGGCAGGAACATGCCCTCATGGTGCAATGGCTGCAAACCGGAGGCCAGGGCAAGCAAGCCTTGGAAACTGCGCGGACGCTATTGGCCCAGCGCGATGATTACATTGCCCGGCGTATCGGCGAGACCTTACAGGAAGAAGAAATGGCTATCCTTTTTTTAGGATTAGCACATAATATCGAGGCGAAACTAACTAAGGATATTGTCCTCATACAACCTTTCGGCAAGAAACCGGGCGGTATGGGTGAGGATGCTTAGTCGCCGCTTTCCCCTTAGGGTGTCTGTTTGGAAAAAACGCGGGCAAGGGGTAGGCATTGCCGTACTAGGTAGCGCAAAAGACAGTTATTTTTGCCTTATGGCTTATAAACAGCTTTCTTAAGCCATCGCCCCCGCTATTTTGGGTTTTTAATATCATTTAAATAGCAACAATTACTAGAATTAAATCAGGTCATTAAATGTATTAAACGCTTATATTGAAGATATTATAGGTACTATTCACTTTTTTTTAGGTAATAGTTAATTTTATTTGTACGGTTTTGTTGCTATTGTAGGGCGGCGGCTTTCATCACTTAGCCGCTATGGACCTGGATACAATACAGTGGGGAATTTTGATTGGATGCCTCTAGGGTTAGGGACCACTTAAAAACCAGTGGCCACCTGAATCCTTTAACATTTCATGCCTACACCTTTAAAAATACGGCTCGCTTGTTAAAATACTCTTGCACCCAAACTTAAATTGCATGACCAGGTTCAACATCACGCTTGTCAGTGTCCCTAACTTATCAGGCGGCTTTTGAAAGCGTTGCCCCCCAGCCGACCCGATAAAACGGGTTAGTAGCGTATAGCCGATCCTATAATGCGCTGGGAGGTAAGTTTAGGCCTAACCATCAAGTACAGAGTCTTAACCTAATGGATTTATTCGATGACTAAAATTGATCCTGGCTATGTTTTGATAATTGATGACAACAAAGATATTTGTGGGCTGTTATCGCTTTTGCTGGAACACGCTGGTTATGAAACCCAGCAAGGTTATGATGGCGACACGGCAATAAAATTGTTGTCACAACGGGAACCGGATGTCTTGCTGCTCGATAGCATTATTCCTGAACCTAATGGCATGGCGGTCTTAGCCAATGCCCATATCCTATACCCGCAACTCCCCGTCATCATCATCACAGGCAATGCGGGCATCCTCAGCGCGGTATGCGCCATCAAAGCGGGCGCATGGGATTATTTGCCCAAGCCCTTCGACAATAACCGTGTCTTGGAACTGGTGTACCGTGCCATGCAAACCCGCTGGGGTAAGCATGACTCAAATTGTAAGGCCAACCGTGACACCAAAACGCGCATTGCCGAAATTATGGGTAACAGCCCGGAAATCCAAACGGTCGCCAAAGACATCATCCGGGTGGCGCACACCGATTTTTCCGTGATTATCCAAGGTGAAACGGGTACGGGCAAAGAATTGGTCGCCCGCAACATCCATTTGTCCAGCCGCCGGGCAAAGGGGGTTTTTATCCCCGTTGACTGCGGCGCCATTGCTGATTCGCTGATCGAGAACGAGTTGTTTGGCCATGAAAAAGGCTCGTACACAGGGGCCGACCAAGTGCGTGCAGGTAAATTCGAGGCAGCTGAAGGTGGCACGCTATTTTTGGACGAAATCGCCAACATGTCGTTGTCGGCACAGGCCAAATTATTGCGGGTATTACAAGAGCGGGTCGTTTACCGTATCGGCGGCAACCGCCCCATTCCTGTCAACGTGCGGGTGTTGGCCGCCAGCAATGAGTGCCTATTGGATGCGGTGGTCAAAGGTGTCTTCCGTGAAGACTTGTATTACCGCCTGAACGAATATGTCATCCGTATCCCGCCCCTGCGCAAACGGCATGAAGACATCCTGTTCTTAGCCCATCGCTTCATGACCGAAACTTGTATCGAATTAGGCAAAGCCGCCCTTGATTTTAGCATTGCCGCCAAAGAAACCCTGCTGCGTTACCCTTGGCCGGGTAATGTGCGGGAATTACGCGCCGTGATCCGCCGTGCCGCTTTAGTGGCGGAACAGGAAGTGGGCATTGAGGATTTGGGACTGGAAATAAAAACGGCGGCAGGAACGCCATCGCCGCTGACCCAAAAACCTTATCTGGAGGCCATACAGAATTTTTGTTTCGAAGGCGCGTCGCTCAAAGCCATCACCCAACTCAACATTGGTGAAATAGAGCGCATCATCATTCAGGACACCCTAAAAAAAACAGGCAACAACAAGGCGGAAGCAGCGCGGCGTTTAAATATTGACTACAAGACGCTGTATTCCAAACTCAAAAAAATCAATACAGGCGAGGTAAAATGATTATGGACAAAAAAGCTAACGTGACGGGCAATGTCGAAGGTATTTTGCGCGGCTTAGGCGACCTAGTGGAGAAGCTAGGCAACTTGGCGGAAAAAGGCGAACAGATCAAGCGTAGCGGTGTCTTCGACATTGATACCCGCAGCGGTAAAGAGGCCAAAGCGGTCTACGGTTTTTCCATGAAAATGGGCTTGAATGACAATGAAGAACCGCGAGTGGAGCCTTTTGGCAATGTCCGCCGCAATGAACAAACGGGTGAGACCACGGTGCAGGAAGTGTCCGAACCTTTGGTCGATGTCATTGAAGAAAGCGACCATGTCCTGGTGCTGGCGGAAATGCCTGGGGTCGCCGATGAGGATGTCCGTCTGGAACTGAACGGCGATGTCCTGACGCTACACGCGGAACGGGGCAGCAAGAAATATCACAAAGAAATCGTGTTGCCGCGCCCGTTTGCCAGCGCCGCTATGACGCAATCGTGCCATAACGGCATTTTGGAAGTCAAACTGACAGTGTGAGGCGGTCATGTCCGAAGAACTCAAACTCAAAGTCGTTGAGGCTCTGCCCAAAGATGCCGGACGTGCTTATGCGCGGTTAGACCCCGCCGATATGGCCAAACTGAATTTGGCAGTGGGAGACATTGTGCAGTTAAGCGGCAAAAAAGGTGCTGGCATCGCCAAATTGATGCCAACCTACCCGGACATGCGCGGTAAAGGTATTGTGCAGTTGGATGGCCTGACGCGGAGCAACGCGGGTTTGAGCCTGGATGAAAAAGCCCAAATCAAGGCCATTCCCTGCAAACATGCCACCCGCATTGTCCTGAACCCGACCACCGTCACCCCCAACCCGCGTGATTTGGATTACATCGGCAGTTTGTTGGATGGCCTTCCCGTACAAAAAGGCGATTTGCTACGCGCCCATTTGTTTGGCAGCCGTTCCGCTGATTTTAAGGTTGACAGCACCACTCCCGAAGGGGCGGTGCTGATCAACCCGACCACGGCTTTGGTGATCAACAAGGCCAGCGAAACCAAAAATGGCGCGGGTAGCCAACGCTTGTCTTATGAAGACGTGGGCGGGCTGAAAGGCCAAGTGCGGCGGATTCGGGAGATGATCGAACTGCCGTTGCGTTACCCTGAAGTCTTTGAGCGCTTGGGGATAGACGCGCCCAAAGGTGTCTTGCTCAGCGGCCCGCCGGGCTGCGGGAAGACCCTGATCGCCCGCATCATCGCCCAGGAAACCGACGCGCAATTTTTCACCATCAGCGGCCCTGAAATCGTCCATAAGTTCTACGGCGAAAGCGAAGCCCATTTACGCAAAATCTTTGAAGAAGCCGGACGTAAAGGCCCCAGCATCATTTTTTTGGATGAAATCGACTCTATCGCCCCCCGCCGTGACAAGGTGGTCGGGGATGTGGAAAAACGCATTGTCGCCCAACTGCTGGCCTTGATGGATGGACTTAAGGGTCGTGGCAAAGTGATTGTCATCGCCGCCACTAACCTGCCCAATGCCATTGATCCGGCCTTGCGCCGCCCTGGGCGCTTTGACCGGGAAATTAGCATCCCTATTCCAGACCGCGAAGGCCGCCGCGAGATTATCGAAATCCATAGTACAGGGATGCCGCTTAACGCCGATGTCGATCTGAACTTGCTTGCCGATGTCACCCACGGTTTTGTCGGCGCCGATTTGGAGGCCTTATGCCGCGAGGCGGCAATGAGCGCATTGCGCGGCTTATTGCCGGAAATTGATTTTAGCGCGGCGGAATTGCCTTACGCGCGGTTGGCGGTATTGACGGTGACGATGGATGATTTTCGGGCGGCTTTGTGCGAAGTGTCGCCATCGGCAATCCGTGAATTGTTTGTCGATATCCCCGATGTGCATTGGGCTGATGTCGGTGGTTTGGATGATGTGCGCCGCCGTCTGATAGAATCCGTGGAATGGCCGATCAAATACCCGGATCTTTATCGGCAAGCGGGCGTGAAGCCGCCTAAGGGGCTGTTGTTGGCAGGCCCCCCTGGCGTGGGCAAGACCCTGATTGCCAAAGCCATCGCCAATGAAAGCGGCGTTAATGTCATTTCGGTCAAAGGGCCGGCGCTGATGTCGCGTTATGTCGGTGATTCCGAACAGGGTGTGCGCGAGCTGTTCCACAAGGCGCGCCAAGCGTCGCCGTGCATTATTTTTCTGGATGAAGTGGATTCGGTGGTGCCTGCGCGTGGCGAAGGCTCGACCGATTCGCATGTTGCCGAACGGGTGTTGAGCCAATTCCTATCGGAAATGGACGGCCTGGAAGAACTCAAAGGGGTTTTTGTCATCGGCGCGACCAATCGTGTGGATTTGATTGATCCGGCGATGCTCCGCCCAGGACGTTTTGATGAAATCATTGAACTGGGCCTTCCTGACGAAGACGCACGGCGGCAAATTTTGGCCGTGCATTTACGCAATAAGCCGGTCGCCGACAGCATTTGCGCCGAAGATTTGGCCGCCCGTTGCACCAACGCCAGCGGTGCCGAATTGGCGGCGGTCTGTAACCGTGCCGCCTTAGCGGCTTTACGCCGCGCCGTGCAACAAAACCAAGGCGGCACTGCGCCAACCCAGTTGGAAGTGCGTATAGAGCAGGCCGATTTTGATGAAGTCATTGCCGAAATGTTTGGTGACGAGGCATGACGGTGGCCACTGGGACACCCACCACGTTAGCCATCTACCTGTATGGCTTCACTTTGCCTGGGGCGGCCGCGCCACAGGTTTTAGGCGTGGATGACGAACATCCGCTCAGCCTATACACCCATGCGGGTTTGGACGCGCTGGTCAGTTCGGTGGCCTTGGGCGATTTTACCGGTGAGGTCGGCGAAAACAATGTGCAGGATCTCGCTTGGCTTACCCCCCGCGCTTGTCGGCACGCGCTGGCCATCGAAAAACTGATGGCGCAAGGCCCGGTTTATCCTGTGCCTTTCGGCACGCTCTTTTCCAATGCCGACGCATTGGCGCAAGAAATGGCTCGCCGTTGTGCCGAGGTCTTGGCCGTTTTGCAGTATATAACGGGTTGCCAAGAATGGGCACTGGAAGCCCTGCTCGACCGCAAACAGGCCGTTGAGGCCTTATTGGCCGAAGGTTTGCACAGCGGCCGCTTTTGCTTGCCCGAATCAGCGGGCCGCCGGCATTTGGAAGAGCAGAAATTACGCCGCACCTTAATGGCTGATTTGGATGGCTGGCAGGCCTATTGCTTGGACTTGCTACAAAACGACTTACAGCCGCTGATGCGTGATTTCCGCTCCCGGCGGTTGCTGGACGACCAGGTGTTGCATTGGGCCTATTTGCTGCCCGAGGGGAAAGTCGCCGCCTTTTTGCAACAAGTCGAGGATATTAGCCGCCGCTATGAAAGCTACGGCTTTAGTTTTCGGGTGACAGGGCCTTGGGCGGCCTACAGTTTTTGCCAAGGGACACACCCATGAGCGTCATGCTATACGGCATTGTCGCCGCAGAGGCGCGGCTAGTGCTCGGGTCGGAACTGCACGGGGTCAAAGCCGCAGGCCTGACGGCCATCGTCAGCACCGTGGCAGCGGAAATCAGCCGGGAAGCCGCCGCCGTGTTGGCTTATGGTGAACAGGTGCAGCATATCCACCAACAGACCACCCTGATCCCTACGCGTTATGGCAATGTGTTGGCGGACGGACCGGCAGTGGCGGCGCATTTGCACGCCCATGAAGTACGTTATCGGGCCCAATTGGCCGAGTTGGAAAATTGTGAGGAAATGGGCATCCGGCTGGTGCTGGACACAATGGCTGACGAAAGCGCAGGGGCGGTCAGCACCAGACACATGAGCGGCCATGATTATTTGCTGGCGCGAAAACGTGCCTATAGCATCCCGGAACCGGCCCGACAACACGCTGATTTACTGAATACGGCCTTGGCGGGACTCTATCGGCAACACCGCGCCGAACTCAGCCTGTTTAACGGGCAACGCACTTACCTGTTGAGCTATCTCGTGCCACGCACTGGGTTGGCGCTATTTTGCCAACGCCTGGATGTTTTTAGCGCAGGCCTGACAGGCAACAACGCCTCCATCAGCGGGCCATGGCCCCTTTATAATTTCGCCAACTGGCTGGCTCCCCATGATACCGGACAATCCCTTTAAAAAAACTAAAAATCACTTTGAACTTCTGTACGATATGTTGTTGGATGCCATCCCTTCTTCCGTCCTGATGGTCGATGAAAAATTACATGTAGTATCCGTCAACCGCAATTTTTTGTTAAAAAGCCAGCGTAACAAAGCCAATACCTTAGGCCGTCCGTTATCGGAAGTGTTCCCGACCATTATTTTAGAAAATACCGGCATTGAAGAGCGCATCCGCAATGTGTTCCGTAGCGGCTTACCCATTAATGCCCAAAAAATGACGTATCGCGCCCCAGGTGTGCCGATCCGCATTTATTATTACTCCATCTTACCCATCCCTATCAACCAAATCATGCTGCTCATGGAAGATGTCACCGAGCAAGTCCGGCTTTCCGAAGAAGTCCGCCGGGTTGAGCGGCATCTGGCTTCGGTGGTGGAAAGCGCCAGCGACATTGTGTTGTCCACGGATATTGAGGGGCGCATATTGACCTGGAATTCAGCGGCGGAAAAACTGTCCGGTTTGAGCTCGCATGAAGTTCATGGGCAATATTTTTATGAGTTTTGCGATATTAACCAAAAGCAGGCGGTGCGGTTTATTTTTAAGCGCATGAAGAACAGCAACGAATCACATACCACTGAATTTCATTTGCTGACCGCCAATAACTGCGGCAGCATATTAATCTCCTGGGTATTTTCACCCATGAAGGATGATTATGGGCAAACGGTGGGGACGGTGGTGGTGGGGCGTGATTTGGCCGAACGGCGCAAGCTGGAGTTGCAATTGCGCCAATCCCAAAAATTGACGGCGCTGGGGGTGATGGCGGGTGGCATCGCCCATGAAATCCGCAATCCGCTGGCGGTCTGTTCATCGGCGGCGCAGTTTTTGGTGGAAAACAATATCACCGCCGAATTTCACCGGGAATGTTCACGGAAAATACAAACCAATATCCAGAAAGCCTCGGCGATCATCGAAAATTTGCTACGCTTCGCCCGCTCTTCTTTAGACACCGAAATGGTGGAGGTGGATCTGGTCCATGTGCTGAAAGAAACCATCGAACTGATTGCCAACCAAGCGAAAGTACAAAAAATTCAGATTCTCTTGCCGTTGCAAAAAGAACATATTTTGGTTTCCGGGGTGTCAGGTTTGTTGCAACAGGTCTTCATGAACGTTTTTCTTAACGCCATCAATGCCATGCCAGAGGGCGGCCAGCTGAGCATTGCCTTCCATACCTTTGAAGACCGGGTGGTCGTGCGCGTTTCTGATACGGGGTTTGGTATCCCACCGGGCGAATTGGATAAAATTTTCGACCCCTTCCATACCTCTTCGCCCGTAGGGCAAGGCACTGGCTTAGGCCTATCCATTTGCTACAGCATTATCCAACAACATCTAGGTTCCATCCAAGCGGAGAGCCGCTATGGTGAAGGCGCCACGATCATCGTCACCCTACCGCTCCTGTAAGGCCATGAACCTACCTATCCTAATCGTTGATGACGAACCTGACATGTGTTGGGCCATCTCCCATATCATTGAATCACAGGGACTGCACGTCATCACGGCTTACAGTGGTGAAGACGCTTGTTTTAAGCTGACCCACGGTGAATTTTCAATGGTGTTCTTAGATGCCAAACTGCCCGACATGGACGGCTTGGAAGTGGCCCGCCGCGCAAGTGTGCTGGTGCAGGAAAAGCCGCGCGTGGTGCTGGTTTCCGGTTATCATTATTATGATGACCCGGTAGTCCGCCATGCCATGGTTGAAGGCATTATCTGCGACTTTTTAGCCAAGCCGTTCACCAACAAACAATTGCTGAGGACACTGGGGTACAGTACAGATATAGCTAAAGCATGACAAATTGATTACGATATCCAACTTTTCAAGGATTGGATATGTTTAAGGTTTTTATCTCTGTACATGACAAAAAAAGTTCGTTGAAAATATGGCAAAATACTGACAATTGCGAAATGGAACAAGATGACACACTTCAACGAACTTTCTGCTATGTTAAACCAACACTTTCATTGGAACAAGGC
>JAQTNZ010000003.1 GCA_028713595.1 Methylovulum sp.
GGCCAAGTTGCCGCTGTACCTGAGCTTTTTTGAGTTTGTCCATAACGTCAGAAAACGCGGTAAAGGCTTGCTGTCTTCATTACTGGCTGTTTTGGTTAAAAAGACCTTGAAACCCATATAGAGCCATATATGGATTTACCACATTTTTTGGCACAGAGCGATAGCGTTGGGCAAACCTTGTTTGGGCTATTGCTGGGCATGTCGATGGCAAGCTGGTTTTTCATCCTGGTCAAAGCTTGGCAAGGTCGCGTGGGCCGTCGCCGTAGCCAACGGTTTTTGGTGCAATTTTGGGAGGCGGCCTCTTTGGATGATGTCGCCCAGTCGTTAAATCGGCATCCTGCCACCGAACCCTTTGCCCATTTAACCCGCCATGCCATCAGTTCCTCCCGGCATCATGCTGTTCACGGTGCGCATCGTCTGCATGAAGCCGGTTCGGCTACGGAGTTTTTGACCCGCGCCATGCGGCGCGTCATTGACGAAGAAACCGCCAAGCTTGAATGGGGGCTAACCGCGTTGGCTTCCATCGCCAGCACTGCGCCGTTTGTCGGTTTGTTTGGCACGGTGTGGGGTGTTTACCACGCGCTGATCGGCATCGGTAAAGGTGGGCAAGGGACGCTAGACCAAATCGCCGGGCCTGTAGGCGAAGCATTGGTCATGACCGGATTGGGTTTGGCGGTCGCCATCCCCGCTGTATTGGCTTATAACGATTGCTCACGCTCGAACCGCTTGACGTTGGCAAAGCTTGATGCCTTTGCCCATGATTTGTTTGCATTTTTGACCACAGGCGCTGCCGTGCCGCCGCAAACCGGAGACCAGTGATGGCGTTCGGAGGTTTTGACCAAAACAAAAACCCGCATCCCGTTGCGGAAATTAATATGGTGCCGCTGATCGACGTGATGTTGGTGCTGTTAATTATTTTTATGATCGCCGCACCCTTGATGACACATACCGTGAAAATCGACTTGCCAAAAACAGGTGGCGCACCGCAACCCGAACAGCCGGAGGCGGTCAGCTTGTCAATCAATGCCGACCAACAGTTGTTCTGGAACGACAAGCACTTGTCACGCATCGAGTTCCGGCAACATCTACAGGAAATTGTCACGCAAACACCGCAACCGGAAGTACATATCCGTGCCGACCAAGCCGTGCCGTACCGGCTGATAGCCGAAACCTTGTCAGATGCCGCCCAAGCGGGCGTAACCCGGATTGGCTTTGTCGCCGTGTCTGAATCAGGCAAGCAATAATAGTTTTGATTTTATTGAAAATTTTATTTTAACCCAGCCACCCAGCATTTCCCCAGCTAGGCAGCCATTTTGAACACCATAAACCTGAGGGGAAAACATGAATAAGGCTATAAATCAAAAAGCCAAATGGCGGTTAGGCACGCTCGTGCCGTTGGGGGCAATGTTGAGCGGCTGGGTCATGGCGGGCGAGCCTGCCGTCACTTATCCGGGCGAGACGGACACTCGCCATTATCAGCCGCACCGCCACCCTGCGGAAGACGGTGAAACCGTACTGGAAGATGTCAAAGTCAAAGCCGCACAAGCGCCGAAACCCAACCGCTTCAAGGCTGAAACTTCCACCACAGGTGGTAAGGCCGAGATGGCGCTCCGGGACATCCCGCAATCGGTCAGTGTCGTCACAAAAGAGCTGATAAAATCTCAAAATGCGTTCAATTTGCGGGATGCACTAAGAAACGTCAGTGGCCTAACCATAGCTGCTGGTGAAGGTGGCCGCACAGGCGATTCCATCACTTTACGCGGATTTGCAGCCAATACTGACAATTATTTGGATGGTGTGAAAGAAAACGGGCAGTACAACCGTGACACTTTTTTTATCGAGAAAGCCGAAGTGCTGAAAGGCGCGTCATCCATTCTATTTGGGCGCGGCGCGACGGGTGGGGTGATTAACCAAGTCGCCAAAAAACCGACGGGCAAAACAGGGGTGACGGGCGCTTTCACTTATGGGTCTTATGATTTTAAACGCACGACCCTTGATGCCGAATCAGCTTATCAAAACCTGTCAGCGCGGCTGAATTTCCTGTTCCAAGATAACGGATCGTTCCGCGATTACAACGACACCCAGCGGCTAGGCTTAGCGCCGTCGTTCCGCGTGAAAGTCGCTGACGGCACCAGCATGGATTTAAGTTTGCTGCATCAGGAAGAACAGGGGGTGTTCGATTACGGTGTGCCGATGTATCGCGGCAAACCCGCCGCTGTGCCGATCAACACTTATTACGGTTTCACCGACAATCGCTTGCTGGATACCGACACCAATGTCGCTACAGCTGCGCTTAACCACCGATTTAACAGTGATTTTTCAGTGAAAAACACCGTGCGGGTCGGAGCGTACCAACGCGATTACCTGACCCATTTGTTCGGTGCGGTCACGGACACAGGCGCAACGTCCACAGTGGCACGCACCCAAGCTTTGCGCCGCAATGAGCAGGACAATGTCTATAATCAGACTGATTTTGCCTATAAAAAACCGTTATTGGGTTTCAACAACATGCTGATGTTCGGTAGCGAATTCGGTTGGGAAAATTACGATTTCAAATCTAAAAGTTCAACCGGAGTCAGTAGCATTTCGATATTTAATCCGGTGCTGACCGCCAGTAGCACGGGTTTGGCGAGCGATTTTAGCGGCACATTGGCAACTGACCGTTACACCAAGGCGCAAACTTACGCGGGTTATGTGCTGGATCAGTTTGAAATTACGCCGGAATGGAAGTTATTGGCGGGTACGCGTTATGACCAGTTTGATGCTCAACAACTCGACCGCGTCAGCACCAATAATTTCAGCCGCAGCGATAGCCAATGGAGTCCGCGCAGTGGCTTGGTTTGGCAACCGGACAAGGCGCAGTCGTATTACTTCAGCTATGGCACTTCGTTTAACCCCTCGGCGGAAAGTTTGTCGATCACCGCAGCCAACGCCAATTTGCCGCCGGAGCATAACCAAAATTTTGAAATCGGCGCGAAATACGATGTGTTTGGCGGGCGTTTGGGCGTGACCGCCGCTTTGTTCCGTCTGGAAAAAACCAATGCCCGCACCACTAACCCCAACGATTCCGCGCTGAGTATCTTGGCGGGTGAGCAACGCACCGATGGTTTTGAATTCGGCTTGGCGGGTGAGGTGTTGCCGCGTTGGGATATGTCGATGACTTATGCGTATTTGGATGCCAAAATCACCAAATCGACCACTACGGCAGTGGGTACGGTCAGTGGCCTGAGCAAATCGTTCGAAGGCATGAGCGCAACCAACGTGCCGGCACACAGCGGCGTATTTTGGAACAGTTACCATATTACGCCGCAGTGGGAAGTCGGGGGAGGCGTGTTCTACGCTTCCGACCGCTATGCCGATAGCGTTAACGAAGTGACCTTACCCGCGTATGCGCGTTTGGATGCCGTCGTTGCGTATCACCAGAAACGTTACGATGTGCAGATGAATGTTTTTAACTTGGCTGATACGGTTTATTACGAATCAGGGCAGACAAGCTCGGCCTTACCTGGCGTACCGTTGTCGGCGCAGGTGACGGTTAATGTGAAATATTAATGTCGGTTAGCGGGCGTAACCTAATATTTTTGCGCCGATTGCGGCGGATTACGCGACCATTGGCCCGCCGCCCTTTTGTTCATGCCTTTTGGCTGTGATACATCCTATGCCATTCAAACAGTCACCCAAAAACATCATTTAACTCGCCCAATGAACACCAGCCAACCGACAACAACCGATTCCCCTAAAAAAACGCAAGGCGGCTATCTTTTCCTGCCCAAACCTTTCGCCCGTGGTGCATTTTTAAAATGGCTACGCCGCACCCATGCCTGGCTGGGCTTATGGGGCGCGATGCTAGGATTATTGTTTGGTGTGTCAGGCATTTTACCGAACCATCGCGACATCCTAAAAATCCCCGCCGTCAAAATCAGCCAACACGAACTGCAATTGCCATTGCCCGAACCGCATCCCAGTGATCCTAAAGCCTTGGCGGCTTGGTTGGGTCAGGCTTTAAACATTGACATCAAACACGCCAAAATTCGCCTGGAACCCGCCAAACAGGTCATCTGGAACAATACCGATTTCCAGCAACCGCCGCTGTGGCAAATTACCGTACGTAATCCCAAACGCATGTTGCAAGCCGACTATTGGCAAGGCAACGCCTTTGTCAGCGTCAAACAAGGCGAAGGCAATATTTTCGCCTTGTTGACCAATCTACACAAAGGCTCAGGCATGGGCATAGGCTGGATATTGTTGGCTGACACCCTGGCCGGCAGTTTAATTGTGCTGAGTGTGACCGGAACTTTGCTGTGGACAGGCTTGCACGGCAAACGCATTGTGGCAGTCGGTTTAATGCTGGCTTGTTTGGGTTTGGGTGGGTTTTTCACCTGGCAAGCGATAGGTGAATAACTATGCTGATCCACATACCTGAACTGCTCAACCCGCAAACTTTGCGGCAATGCCGTGACTTGCTCACGGATGCCGCTTGGGTGGACGGGCGTGTCACCGCCGGAACGCAATCGGCGCAAGTTAAAAATAATTGGCAATTGCCCGAGCAAAGCCCCGAATGTCAGGCCTTGCGCCCGATTATCGCCGATGCCTTAAATCAAGACGCATTATTTTTATCCGCCGCCTTGCCGAAACGGATTTCCCCGCCTTTATTCAACCGCTACCAAGGTGCGCACAACGCCTTCGGCAACCATATCGACAACGCCATCCGCGCTTGCCCCGTCACTGGGCAACGCATCCGCACCGACTTGTCGGCAACGGTGTTTTTAAGCGACCCGGACAGTTACCAAGGCGGAGAGCTGATGATTGAAGACACTTACGGACAACACGCGGTGAAATTAGCGGCGGGCGATATGGTTCTGTACCCTGGTTCCAGCCTACATCGTGTCGAACCGGTTATCAGTGGTGTGCGGCTTGCGGCGTTTTTCTGGATAGAAAGCATGGTGCGCGAGACTGAACGCCGCCGCTTATTGTTTGAGATGGACATGGTGATCTTGGAACTGCGCAACACCCAAGGCGATACGGCCGCCGCCGTCAATTTGACGGGCTGTTACCACAACTTATTACGGATGTGGGCGGATGTATGAGCGTCCAACAATTCCCGTCATGTTCAAGCCGCCATTCGCGATGGTTGCACGGGGATTAGGGCGGGTGTCCGGGCGCAGCCAAGACCGCAGCAGCGACCAGAAGCCGGACTATGGTGTTCCTGTGTTTTCGGCCACAGCGTCACAAACAAGTCGGTGGTTTAGGCAAACCCGCCAATTTGCAGGTATATTTCAAAGGGCCATCGGGGAACAATTTTAATAAATAACGGCTAGTGCCTTTATCTTCCCCTAGCGTTTTGGCTATGGCTTTGGCAAACACCCGCGCATTCGGCAGATGCTTATACTGCTGATAATAATGGCGCATAAACCAGATCAGTTCCCAATGCGCCTCGGTCAAGCGGAGGCCGTTGGCCTCGGCCAAGGCCAGGGCGACCGCCTCGTTCCAATCGGCCAAATTGACCAAAAAACCTTGCTCCGTGGTTGCCAAGGCTGCGCCATCAACTGTCAAGACCATGATTGGATCGCCGTGTTTTTAACCGTCAAGGCCACCAGCCCCGCATAATCAAGCACCACCAAGCCCGCCGCCAACTCCTGTCCGGCAATGCCCCGCACTTGCAGGTCATCGGTTAAGGCGAACAATTGGCAGGTGTCCGCCAGAGAGGTTAACAACTGCGCCCAGCGGCTGTTTTTTAACAAGCCCAGCACCGCGCTATCCAGAAACACCACGTCATCACCCGCAGCAATGCGCCCTAGCACCGCCGTGTCCAACGGCGATTGAAAAATTAGATGTAACATTAAGCCGTGTCCGTTATTTTCAGGCCAACAATACCGACAATCACCAACAGCAGTGACAGCAAGCGCGGCCAGTCTGCGGATTCTTTAAACAAAACAATCCCCAAAACCGCCACCCCCACCGCACCGATGCCAGTCCACACGGCGTAAGCCGTACCAACGGGCAAGGTCCTGATCGCCAGCGTCAGCAGATAAAAACTTATCGCCCCTGAGGCGGCGGTCAACAAGCTCGGCCATAGCCGGGTAAAGCCTTCGTTATATTTAAGGCTTATTGCAAAAACAATTTCCACCCCACCCGCCAAAAATACCAACAGCCACGCCACAGCAACCCCTGCTTATCAATAAAGTAACCGCCATTTTACAACAACCGGCACAATAAGGGGGCAATAAGTAAAATCCATTAACAGCGTAAGGGCGTGACTTGCCCGGTCGTCAGATAGTATTGGTAATCCGCCAGCACCAGCGCGTGGTCGAAAGCCAATTCGCTGGTCAGGTCATCGAAGGTAAAAATCCCGCAATTTTTGGCATCGTCAGCCGCTTTCGGCAAGCCATTGGCTTCGCCAATATAGACGGCGGTCACGGTATGGTTGCGGGAATCGCGTTGGGGGTCGGAATACAAGCCCAGCAAGATTTTCAGGGTCACATCCAGCCCCACTTCTTCTTGGGCTTCACGGATGGCTGCTTGCTCGACGGTTTCGCCCACATCGACAAAACCACCCGGTAGCGCCCAACCATAAGGCGGATTGGCACGCTCGATCAAGACAAAAGGACGGTGGGGCAGGTCAATCAGCTCGATGATAATATCGGCGGCCAAAAGTGGCGTGGTGGGCTTGTGCATAGGTGTTCCTGAATGGTACGGTCAAACCGGTAATTTTACCCCGTAGGCGGGACAAAGGTAAAATTACCGCAGGCTATGCAGACATCAAACAAAATGGCGGGCAATAAAAAAGGCGTTCTATCCGAGAAAATAGAACGCCAGGATGGCACCAAACACAGGCGAACGTGACGGTATCTTGACTTACTTTACTACCTGCATTAATAGTGCCACACATTTAATTTTGCTATATTTCAATGGGTTAATTGTTTTTTTAGGATAAACGCCGTGTCACTGCTTGTCGTTAATGCACCAAAATAAATCAAAAATAGGCCATAGTGGAGCAAAACCGACTAAAGCGGCCAAAGCCCTTAAAAAACCGCCACCTCACCGCCGCTATTTTTGGCGCTGACGGTGACTAAGGTCAAGTTATGAAATTGTGCAAACCGTTCGCAAGCCTGTTGGCTTATGGTTTTGGTACGCTCCACGCCTTGTAAGGCGCAAAAGCCAGTAGGGCCCCAGGAAGTCTGCCCTATCGCCACCGCCCCCTGTGCCGCCAGCCACGCCATCACTTGCGCCACTTCGGGGCTGGTGAACACGCCGCCTTGCGCAGAGGCAAAATGCTCGCCTACTGAGCGTTGTAACTCGGTAATCACAGCGCCAAATTTTTCCAAATCCTGTTCGGCAACCGCAGGCAAGCCCTGCATCAGCAACAAATAACATAACCGTGCCGCTTCCAAGGCCGAAAACGGCGGCAATTGGCTAAACGCCTGCACTTCCTGCAAGCCATGCAGGCCCTGTCCGCGCTGGTCAAACACCAAGATAAAGCGCCAATCGTCAGGAATAGCCATCTGCACCAACACCGGCGGGGTGATGGTTTTTTCACCACGGCCACCGTCCACCACCAAGCCGCCTTGTTCAAAAATGCCGATACCGATACCTGAACGCAAACCCCGTTCGGTCACGGCGGCAATTTGCCGCACCGTTAGGCCCAAATCATAAATGCCGTTCAGGGCAGAGCCTATCGCCAAAGCCATCTGTGTACCCGAACCTAAACCGACATGTTCGGGGATGGCCGTGTCAATGATGATACTGAGCCGGTCAGATACCCCTAAGGCTTGGCATAGCATGGTCAGGCACTGTCCGGCACGTTGGGACGATGGCCCGACAATTTGTCTGGCAGCGGCGGGAGTCACCGATAAACGGGTGCTGATTTCGTTCAGGGCAATGCCAATACTGCCAAAATGACGGCCTAAGGAACCGCTTAAATCAAAAAAACCCATGTGCAAACGGGCAGGGGCGATGACGGAGACTTTAGAATATTTAGCTTTCAAATTGAAGGTACAAAAAGTAGTGCATGATGGTGAAATTATAACTGATTGCCTTAAGGATGGGCGAACTCAGAACATGTTCTCGGCGTGGACGGTCGCCAACACGGCGTGCAGATCAGGGCGCATAATACCGCATAAAGCCGCCGCTTGCGCCTCAACAGGATAGACTGATGGCACCAACACCGGAAACGCCCCGGCCCTGTGTGCGGCAATAATGCCCGTCAGCGAATCTTCCAGTGCCCAACAGCGTTGGATAGGTGTTTGCAATAGTGCCGCCGCTTGCAAAAACACATCGGGCGCCGGTTTGGCACAGGCCACATCATCACGGGTGACTTGCAACGCAAACGCCCCATCCAGCCCCGCCAACGCCAGGCATTCGTTGGCATTCACCGCCCGGCTATTGGTCGCCAAAGCAAAGGGGATGCCCCGTTCAGTAAGATAAGCCAATAGGGCCAACACTCCTGGTTTGACAGGAATGCCATTGGTGTTGGCCTCATCGCGCCAACAGTCCCCGGCTTGTCGGTTAAATGCCTGCATATCAAAATCCGCCCCACAAACGGTACGCAATTGGGTTTCCACTGCGTCATGGTGCAAGCCGGACAAGGATAGGCAAAAGCTATCGGACAACACATAGCCCATCGCCGCCGCCGTGTGTTGCCATGCCCGGCAATACGTGCTTTCCGTGTCCAGCACGAGGCCGTCCAAATCGAAGATCATGGCGGAAAAAGGCGGCAGCGCGGACATGCTTATTTTTTGAGTTGACGGGCAAAAAAACCGTCCAATTGGTTGGCGAACGCCTGTATGTCACGCGGGCTTAACGCCGCCGGCCCGCCCGTGTCAATACCGCTGGAGCGTAGGGTGTCCATAAAATCACGCATGTTCAGACGCTCTTTAATGGTTTCCTGGCTATAGCGCTCCCCACGCGGATTGATGGCATGGCCGCCCTTGGCTAACACCTCGCTTGCCAAAGGAATATCTCCTGTAATCACCAAATCGCCGACGCTTAAGCGGGTGACGATTTCATTATCGGCGACATCAAAACCGGCGCGTACTTTCAACATTTTGATATAGCGTGACGGTGGGGTCGGCAAATGCTGGTTGGCGACCAGCGTCGTCGTTATGGCGGTGCGTTCCGCCGCCCGAAATAGAATATCCTTAATAGGCTTAGGGCAGGCATCGGCATCGACCCATATTTGCATGGTTTAACTCCCAATCAGTCAATAAAATGCCGAACCATGCAGGACATTGATGCACTTGTCAACCTTAATCATGCTGCATCTAAATGACAAACCGTTTCCACTAACTGCACCCAATACGCCGCCCCTATCGGCAATAGCCCGTCATTAAAATCATAGTGCGGATTATGCAATAAACAGCTATTGGCCGATGGGCCATTGCCTATCCACAAGTAACAGCCGGGTTTTTCCTGTAGCATAAAAGCAAAGTCTTCTGACCCCATGCTGGGGACAGGCTGCGTATCGACACCTGCCACACCGGCAATGGCAATGGCGGCTTGCAGGGCCTGGGCGGTTTCCGCTTCGCTGTTCCATGTCACCGGATAGCCTGGGTTTTCGGGATTGAACACCACCTTGGCGCTGACGTTAAAAGCTGTACACACGCTGGCGCTCAGATGGCGGATTTGCTCGGCGATTTGGCTTTGTAAGGCGGGCTTGAAGCAGCGCACCGTACCTCTTAACAGCACCGTGTCAGGGATGGCGTTCCAGGTGTTGCCCGCATGGATTTGGGTGATGCTGACCACCGCCGGATCGGCGGGGTTAAGGCTACGGCTGACGATGGTTTGCAAGGCCATAATCAACTGTGCGGCGGCGACAATGGCATCATTACCCAAATGTGGCATGGCGGCATGGGTCGCTTGGCCTTGGATAGTGATTTCAAAACAATCAAAAGCCGCCATCATCGCCCCCGCCTTAACCGCAAACTGCCCTGCGGGAATATCGGGGAAATTGTGCATCCCGAACACGCAATCGGCGGGGAACAGCTCAAACAAACCGTCCTGGATCATTTCCTTAGCCCCGGCGCGGCCTTCTTCGGCAGGTTGGAAAATAAAATACACCGTGCCGTCAAAATTAGGTTGCCGGGCCAAATGACAGGCCGCACCCAGCAACATAGCGGTATGCCCGTCATGACCACAGGCATGCATTTTGCCATCGTGGCGGGATTTATGGGCAAAACTGTTGTGTTCTTGGATGAACAAGGCATCCATATCAGCGCGGAGGGCGATTTTTTTGCCGGAAACGCCTGCGCTCAACGTCCCCACCACTCCCGTTCTGCCCAAGCCTTGATGAACTTGCAGGCCAAACTCCTTCAGTTTATCCGCCACAAATTGCGCGGTCTGGGTTTCTTCAAACGCCGTTTCAGGGTATTGGTGCAAATGCCGCCGCCATTCACGCATGGCGGTGTGCAGGTAGCTTAGGGATAGGGTATTGGGCATGGTGTGGGGAGTGTGGATAAAATGGAAATAGGCTCTATACTTTAAGCGGTCAAGTTTTCGTTTTTTGCAGCGTGGGCTTCTTTGATCGCAACCAGCGGGGCCGAGCCAGCGCTCCTTTTAATACCCCACGCCTAATAGTGCATTAAACTACGCTCAATCAATAAACCGTTTGGTCAAGTCGCCATAAGCATCAATCCTACGGTCACGCAAATACGGCCAGATTTGTCTGACCCGCTCGGTTCTGGCACTGTCTAATGTCCAGGTCAGCATCGTATTGTCGGTGGCGTTGGCACGGCTGAGGATTTCCCCTTGCGGCCCTGCGATAAAGCTGTTGCCCCAGAAATGGATGCCCTTATCGGAATCGGGGGCTTTTTCAAAGCCTATGCGGTTACAGGCAATCACGGGCAGGCCATTGGCGACGGCGTGGCCGCGTTGGATAGTCACCCACGCGTCCAATTGCCGTTGTTGTTCGTCATCGGTGTCTTGCGCATCCCAACCGATGGCGGTGGGGTAGATTAGCAGTTCCGCACCCGCCAAGGCCATTAGCCGCGCCGCTTCGGGATACCATTGATCCCAGCAAATCAACACGCCCAATTTGCCAATAGAGGTGTCGATGGGGGTAAAACCCAAATCGCCCGGGGTGAAAAAATATTTTTCATAAAAGCCGGGGTCATCGGGGATGTGCATTTTCCGGTATTTGCCCGCGATACTGCCATCCTTGTCGAACACCACCGCCGTGTTGTGGTAAAGTCCTGGGGCGCGTTTTTCAAAAATGGTCGAGACAATGACCACCTTCGCCTGTTTGGCGACTTCCGCCAAAATAGCCGTGGTTGGGCCAGGAATAGCCTGTGCCAGATCAAAATGGTTATAATCTTCATTTTGGCAAAAATACGGCCCCAGATGCAGTTCGGGCAGGATGACCAAATCGGCTTGCTTGGCGGCGGCCTCGTAGATTTTGGCAATGGAAAAATTCAAATTGGTTTGGCGGTCTTCATTGCAGGGCTGTTGCACTGCACTAACGGTTAAGGATGCTTTCATGGGTGTGGGTTTAGCCGTGGGATAGTTTTTAATCGGTATAGTTTATAACGGTTTGGCCGAAAAATTGAGCGGCGGCATACATTATTCGACTGGACAGCGTTAATGCAATACCATAACTAGATTAGAAAATAGCCTGCCATTATGAAAATACTGACTTACACCACCCTTTACCCTAATGACGTGCAACTGCGTCATGGCATTTTTATTGAGCAACGCTTAAGGCATTTATTGGCACAAACGCCCGTGGAGGCGAAAGTAGTCGCGCCGGTGCCGTGGTTCCCATCCACTGCCCAACGGTTTGGCAGCTATGCCGATTATGCACGGGTTGCTAGGCAAGAGTGCCGTCATGGCATCGATGTCTATCATCCGCGCTATCCGGTAATCCCCAAAATTGGCATGACGGTCGCCCCGGCGTTGTTGGCGGCGGCCAGCTTGCCGTTTATAAAACGCCTGATGGCTGATGGCTATGATTTTGATGTCATTGACGCGCATTATTTTTATCCCGATGGTGTGGCGGCGGCAATAGTGGCGAAAGCCTTGGGCAAACCGATGGTGATTACCGCTAGGGGTTCCGATGTCCATCATATTCCCCAGTACGCCTTACCGAAAAAAATGATTCTGTGGGCGGCGCAACAGGCCGATCAGGTCATCACCGTCTGCGAAGCCTTAAAAGAGGAGCTAATCAAACTCGGTGTCCCCGAAAGCAAAACCATCCATGCCTTGCGCAATGGCGTGGATTTGCAGGCTTTTTGCCCCAAACCCCGCGCCCCGATCCGGCAGGCCATGAACCTGTCCAGGCCCACACTGCTATCGGTCGGCAATTTAATCGAGTTGAAAGGCCACCATTTGGTGATTGAGGCTATGCAGCAATTGCCCGACCACCAATTGTTAATAGCGGGTGGCGGACAGGAATTGCAAAATCTGCAAGCCTTGGCGGCAAAACTGCAACTGGGCGATAGGGTGCGCTTTTTAGGGACACTGACCCACCCGCAACTGGCCGACGTTTATAATGCCGCCGATGCGCTGGTGTTGGCTTCCAGCCGTGAAGGCTGGGCGAATGTGTTGCTGGAATCGATGGCTTGCGGTACGCCGGTCGTAGCCACCAAAATTTGGGGGACACCGGAGGTGGTGCGCTCTGCCGATGCCGGGGTCTTGGTTGGCGAGCGCACCGCCGCTGGCATTGCCCAAGGGGTCCGGCAGTTGTTCGCCCATTATCCTGACCGGCAAGCCACCCGCCACTATGCTGAGGGTTTTTCATGGGATGACACGGTGGCTAAGGTGTATGCGGTGCTTGCCAGCGCAATCGGCACCCGGCAAACGCCTTAAGACGCTTTTTTAACTGACGTTACGCAGTAACGTGTTTGTCTCCCGTTTGCCGCGCCGAGCACCGCAGGTTTTGTCGGGATCAGCCCGAATACCCGCAGGGCATAAAGGGGCGCGGCAAGGATGCCGCGCGTCGGCAGAGGGGCAGGAAGCCCCTTCTGCCGACCCCCGACAAAATCGAGGAGCGCAGGATTAAGCGGCAATCGGGCCGCCTTTTCTTTGGATCCTTTCTTTTCGACTGCACGGATGCAGGAGGTAGGGCAATGCAGGAGCAATTGCCGAGGCGGAGCAAAAGAAAGGATCTCGCCTTCGGGTGCGAGAACCCGATTAAAAAAATCATCGCGATAGCGATTCATTATTATCTTTTTCAATATTGCAAAATAACTGCATAACATCAGTTTTTAATTAAGATACTCAGGACACTGGATGAAAATTCTCTATCACCATCGTATTGCCTCGAAAGACGGGCAATATGTGCATATTGAAGAACTGATTACGGCCCTAAAAGAATTAGGGCATGAGGTTATTATGGCGGAACCAAAAGCCATAGAGCATAAGGGCTTTGGCAGCAGTTCCGGGTCGGTGAAGCTGATCCGCACCTTATTGCCAGGTTTCCTGCATGAGTTTATCGAATTTGCTTACGCGCTGTTTGATTTTGCCAAAATTGTGCCGTTGATTTTAAAGCACAAACCGGATGTGATTTACGAGCGTTACAACCTGTTTTTCCCTTCGGGCATCTGGGCAAAAAAATGCTTTAAGTTACCGTTGTTGCTGGAAGTCAACGCGCCATTATATGAAGAGCGTAAAAAACATGACGGCATCCAGTTGGATTGGCTGGCGAAATGGACGGAACGCTATGTTTGGCAACAAGCCGATTATGTCTTGCCGGTGACACGGGTGTTGGCGGAAAAAATCATCGCGGCGGGGGCGGCAGAGCGCAATATCACCGTTATCCCTAATGGTATCAATCTACAGCGTTTTAGTGTCGCTATCGATAGCAGTGAAATAATTGCAAAATACAACCTTACCAATAAACTGGTATTGGGTTTTACCGGTTTTGTCCGCGATTGGCACAGGCTAGACAAGGTGGTGCAAGCCATTGCCGACCATAAGGAGCGCAATTGGCATTTGCTGTTGGTGGGGGACGGCCCGGCGCGTGCCGCAATCGAGCAACAGGCGCAAGCTTTGGGCATCAGCGACCGTATCAGCATTACCGGCATTATAGATCGGGACGAGGTCGCCCGTTATGTGGCGGCTTTTGACATTGCCCTGCAACCGGATGTGGTGGCGTATGCGTCACCGTTAAAGCTGTTTGAGTATATGGTGTTGGGAAAGTCTATCATTGCCCCGGATCGGCCCAATATCCGCGAGATTTTGACGCATGGCCGCGATGCGTTGTTATTTGACCCCGAAGACGAACAGGCCTTTACCGAACAGTTATGCGCGTTGTGTTTTGATGATGGCTTGCGCCAGCGGCTGGGTAAGGCCGCCGCGCAGACTTTGGCCGACAAGGGGCTGTATTGGCAGGAAAACGCCCGGCGGGTCGTCCACTTGTTGGATAAGCCATAATCAGAAGAAAACGGCCATTATCGCCGTTTTCAAGCCTTGCAACAATATCAGTTACGAATTCTAAATTTAGGAAAAACACATGAGAGTGACAGTATTTGGTTCCGGTTATGTAGGTCTGGTTACGGGCGTTTGTTTGGCGGAAGTCGGTAACGATGTCCTTTGCATAGATGTTGATGAAACCAAAATAGCCAATCTTAAACGCGGCATCGTACCTATTTTTGAGCCGGGGCTTGAAGACATGGTTAAGGAAAACCAACAGGCCGGCCGTTTGAAATTTACCACCAATATTTTGGAAGCGGTCAACCACGGGGTTTTCCAATTTATTGCCGTCGGTACGCCGCCTGATGAAGATGGCGCCGCCGATCTGCAATATGTGTTGGCGGTCGCCAAATCCATTGCCGAAAACATGATGGAATATCGGGTGATTGTCGATAAATCCACCGTACCCGTAGGCACTGCCGACCGTGTTCGGGAGGTGATTGAGCAGGTGCAAGCCGCACGGGTGGTGGATGTGCCTTATGACGTGGTGTCCAATCCTGAATTTTTAAAAGAAGGCGCGGCGATTGACGATTTTATGAAGCCCGACCGGATTATTATCGGCACTGACAACCCTAAGGCGGAAAAGCTGTTAAAAGCCCTGTACGCACCGTTTAACCGCAATCATGAGCGTATTATCAAGATGGATGTGCGTTCGGCGGAATTGACCAAATATGCCGCCAATGCCATGTTGGCGACCAAGATCAGCTTTATGAACGAACTGGCGAATCTGGCGGAACGCTTAGGCGCGGATATTGAGCAGGTGCGTAACGGTATCGGCTCCGACTCCCGTATCGGTTACTCGTTTATCTATCCTGGGTGCGGCTACGGTGGCTCGTGTTTTCCCAAGGACGTTAAGGCCTTGGAGCGCACCGCCCAGCAAATGGGTTATGAGGCGGAGTTGCTCAAAGCCGTTGAAAACGTCAATAACCGCCAAAAACAAGTGCTGTTCAGGAAAGTGAACGAACATTACCAAGGCGATTTGCAAGGCAAGACCTTCGCCATGTGGGGCTTGGCGTTCAAGCCCAAAACCGATGATATGCGCGAAGCCCCCAGTCGCGTGATCCTCGAAGCCCTGATTGCCGCCGGGGCGGTTGTCCGTGCTTATGACCCCGAAGCGATGGGCGAAGCCAAACGCCTTTATGGCGACACGCCTAGCTTGGTATTGGTGGATAGTGCTGAAGCCGCCCTGACAGGAGCCAATGCGTTGTTGGTAGTGACCGAATGGAAAAACTTCTGGAGCCCTGATTTTGAGCTGCTGAAAAGCACCTTGAAAGACGGCGTGATTTTTGACGGCAGAAACTTGTATAAACCGGAATTGCTGCAAGAAATGGGTCTGACTTATTACAGTATTGGCCGCCCATAATTAGCCGTCACTATGAACGCTGATGACTTGATCGACCAGTTCCTCGATGCCGCTTGGGCGGAACAAGGCTTAAGCGAAAACACCCTGTCCGCTTACCGTAGCGATTTGCGCATTTTTGCCAAATGGTTGGCAGGTAAGCCGCTGTTGACGGTCGATAATGGGCAGCTTCGGGAGTTTCTTAGCAGCCGTTATGATGAAGGCATAGGCAGCCGCTCTTCGGCGCGGATTTTGTCCAGCTTGCGGCGTTTTTATGGCTATTACATCCGCGAAAACCGTATCAGCATCGACCCGACCGCACTGATAGCATCGCCGCACCTAGGCCGGCCCTTACCCATATCCTTATCGGAAACGGACGTGGACTTGTTGCTGTCCGCCCCCGAAGTCAGCAATCCGCTAGGTTATCGGGATAAGACCATGCTGGAAATGCTCTATGCCACAGGGCTGCGGGTCACTGAGCTGGTTGACCTGAAATTTGCCCACGTCAGCTTCCGGCAGGGCGTGGTGCGCGTCACCGGCAAAGGCGACAAGCAGCGGCTGATTCCGGTGGGCGAAGAAGCGATGTCATGGCTGGAAGGCTATATGGGGCAGGCCAGAAAAGCCATTCTGGGCGAGCGGCAATCCGATTATTTGTTTGTCACCAACCGCGCCAGCAATATGACGCGGCAAGCCTTCTGGTACATCATCAAACGCCACGCGCTGACGGCGGGTATCAATAAAGAATTGTCGCCGCACACCTTACGCCATGCTTTTGCCACCCATTTGCTCAACCACGGTGCCGACTTGCGCGTGGTGCAACTGTTGCTGGGGCATTCGGATTTGTCCACCACGCAAATCTACACCCACATTGCCAACCAACGTTTAAAAGAATTGCACGCCAAGTATCATCCACGCGGCTGACAGCCGTTTTTGCCACAGATCAAAAGTCCAGCCCCAGCCATTTTGTTTTATAATGCCGGATCAGTTTTTATGGTCAATAGGTATAAAGCAATGCTTGATTGGAATGTGACTTACGCCGCCATTTGGCGGCAACGCAAAGAATACCTGCGCCCCGTGCGCCACATTGACCCTATCCAATTGGATGATTTGTTGGGCATTGACGGCAAAAAACAGTTGCTGGTGGACAATACCGAACGCTTTCTGGCGGGCAAGCCCGCCAACAACGCTTTGCTGTGGGGGTCGCGGGGTACGGGCAAATCATCATTAATCAAAGCCTTACTGAATGCCTATAAAGCGGTGGGCTTACGGCTGATTGAAGTGGATAAGCAAGATTTGGTGTATTTGCCGGAAATTGTCGATGACATCCGCGAACTCCCTCAACGTTTCATCATTTATTGTGATGACCTGTCTTTTGAGTCCGGCGACAGCCATTACAAATCCTTAAAAAGCGTGTTGGAAGGCTCAATTGAGCTGCCGCCGGACAATGTCCTGGTCTATGCCACTTCTAACCGCCGGCATTTGCTGCCGGAGCTGATGAAAGACAACCTCGACTCCCACTTAGTTGATAGGGAAGTGCATTATTCGGACACCGTGGAAGAAAAAACCTCGCTGTCCGACCGTTTCGGCTTGTCGTTAGGTTTTTATCCGCAAACCACCCAAACCTATCTGGAGATTATTGACGGCTTTTTCCCTGAGGTGACGGGCGACCGTACCGGCCTACACAAAGCCGCCCTGGATTTTGCCCATCAACGCGCCTCAAAAAGCGGCCGCACCGCCAAGCAGTTTTATAACGCGTTTGTCGGTGCGGCATTTGCCTAAAAGCCCGGCCAAGCGGGTAGGGGTTTTTAGTCCGATAAGGGCAAGAAAGTATTTGTGCATTCATTGGGAATTACTCTATGTTACAGTTGCGATGCAATTCAAGTAGGATGAACAGAATTATCTATTTTCACAAAAACAATGGGGTGATAATTAAATGTTACTAAAAGCAGAGTTTCCAAGAAATTATGAAGCTAAAACGATTTGTTGCTTTGTTTTAGATACCTCAGGCTCAATGGGAGGCGAGCCAATTGCAGAGCTTAATAATGGTTTAAAAGAGTTTCATGAAGAAATCCATAACGATGAAACAACAGCTCAACGTTTGGAAATTGCTATTGTTACTTTTGACAATAATATTAAGATCGTACAAGAACCCGCTCTAGTAGAAGATTTTGCCGCGCCTACTTTAACGGTTACTGGCACAACAAGAATGGTCGATGGTGTGCGTGAAGCTATTACTTTGGTCGAAACACGCAAGCAATGGTATAAACAAACTGGGCAGCAATATTTACGTCCTTGGATTATTCTGATTACTGATGGCGCACCCGATGGCGGTCAAAATATACATGGATTGGCGCAAGAAATTCGAGATGGCATGAATAATAAAGCCTTTGTTTTTTTAGCCGTAGGTGTAAAAGGTGCAGATATGAAAATTTTGCAAACCATATCGGGTTCCCTTAAAGAAAAATCCGTAGGCCCTTATATGTTGCAAGGCCTCAAATTTTCTGAGTTCTTTGAATGGATGAGCGCAAGTATGGCGATTGCATCAAGTTCAGCTGAAGGCGACAAAGTGAGCTTGCCTAAACCTACATGGACAGATGGTTTTGAAATATGAATAACAAGACCAGCACCCACTCATGGTTGATAGTATCTCATTCAGCAATAGGTAGGCAACATGTTAAGAAGAATATCCCTTGCCAAGATGCCCATTATCTTATTGAAGTGAATGCTGAAACAGGTATTGCCGTTGTTTGTGATGGTGCTGGTTCAGCTATAGAATCCCATATGGGTGCAAAAATTGTTGCTAAACAAACGAGTGTTTTATTAAAGCGTGAAATTGAAACAGTCGCTTGGCAGTTTCCTTCCAATACTGATGCTAATATATGGCAAAACATCAGCTATGAAGTTTTGTTAAAGGTACGGGATTTTCTCAATAGATTTGCTAAAAAAACCAACAGGGATGTTAAATTACTAGCGTGTACTGTTATTGTGGTTGTTTACAGTCCACACACCATCCTTATTAGCCATATTGGTGATGGTAGGGCGGCATATTGTAATAATCGTGGTGATTGGCAAGCAATAATGACTCCTTTTAAAGGAGAAGAGGCTAATCAGACCATGTTTATTACTTGTGATTTATGGTGTAGCCATGCCGAATACTTGGAATGCAACATTATCAATGACGATATTGCCGCATTCACGCTTATGTCAGATGGCTGTGAAAATTATGCTTTTCAAACAAATAGCTATGATGAAGAAAAAGGTATTTTTTTTTCACTTAATGAACCCTATAGCAAATTTTTTCAGCCATTAACAGGGCAGTTATTATCTTTATACAAGCAAGGCTATTCAGATCAAGAGCTTAATAAAGAGTGGCAAAATTTTATAGAATCTGGAAATGAAAGTTTAGCGAAAGAAAGTGATGATAAGACCCTAATTTTAGGCATATTGAAGGCATGAAATTATGGCTATTTTCTTCACATCAGCTCATCAAAAAATAGAAGTTGAGGATAAGCCCTTCGGAAAAGGTGGCGAAGGATCTGTACACAAAATAATATCCCCCGCTTTTTTAAAAGATTGCTGTCTAAAACTTTATGCAGATAAGTATAAAACTTCTGAACGACAAAGCAAAATAGAGTTTATGGTTAAGAATAAACCCAGCAAGTTAAGCAGTACCGTTTATATGCTATGCTGGCCTAACGAAATTGTCTTTGATAACATAGGACAATTTGTTGGTTTCTTATTGCCATTAGCTTGGCCTAATAGCGTTAAACTATATAGTTTGTGCTTGCCTGATAAAGATACCCCAAACCCTGCGTGGCTTAGCAGATTTACTAGACAAACATCTCAGGGGAAAGCATCACGCTTAAAACTGATTGTTAATATAGCGAGTGCTATACATAGCGTTCATAGCTTCAATAAATATGTATTCGTTGATATGAAGCCCGAAAATATATTGGTCACGGAAGAGGCTAAAATAGCCATTATTGATCTTGATTCAATTCAAATAGCAGAAAATAAACAAGTTCAGTTCAACGCACAAGTCGCTACCCCTGAATACAGCCCACCCGAAGCAATCAATCCAAAAGAAAATTATATTCCGGTGAATTGGGATAGGTTTTCGATGGCGATTATTTTTTATAAGCTACTGTTTGGTATTCATCCTTTCACCGCATCATTTAAAGGCAGTTATGAACAAATTACTACACCTCAAGAAGCTATAAAGAATGGGTTATTTGTCAATGGTTATAAATGGAGTTATGTGGCGATATTACCACCGCCACATGGGAATTTTAAAAATATAGACATGAAGTTACAAGACTTATTTAAGTTAGCTTTTGATAACGGATTGATTCGCGCAGATTTACGTCCAGCCGCAGAAAATTGGGGAAAGATAGTTTATGACATGGTTAATACCAAAATAACAAGCACAGTTTTTTTGAGCAGTGAAATCGAAAATGTCCTAAAAAACAGAATACGCCAAATTAAAGGCTTATTATGAAAACAGAAGAAGTGGTTATTGTTTTATTCTTTTTAGGAATATCAGGTTATGCTATTTATTATCTATACAATTTGTGGAAAATTAAAAATCAGATACTGAATCAACTTGATAGTAAAGATATTCATGCTTATAAGTGCTATGTTAAAACGATAAAAACGCTCACTAACAGCAAAAAGACTTTTACACCCGCCAAACAGTTTTTTACGCTTGAAAAATTACTTAAAGATAATAATATCAATTTGCGTTTGTATCTTGCTATACCCAGTTTATTAGTAGGCCTTGGCGTATTGGGAACATTTATTGGTTTTTCGATGACAGTTTGGTCGGTTGGCGACCTACTCGATGCCAGCAATCAACTGGAAAGCATGAAAAAACTATTTGCATCGGTAAAAATAGCTTTCGTGTCTTCTGTAGCCGGAATGTTTTGGTCATTTATCTTTTCAAAATTTGAAAAAATCCAATTTTACAAATTAGAAGAAAAAATAAATATACAATGCGATCGGCTTGATGAAATTTATTATCAAGCGCATGAGGAATATATCAGGGAGTTTATTGGCAATATTGAAAATACGTTAACAGCCAATATA
>JAQTNZ010000004.1 GCA_028713595.1 Methylovulum sp.
TAAAAAGCGAGGGCCTGAAAGGCAAGCTGCTGATTGATTTGCCCAATGTGGCCACCGCCATGTCCACCCCCGTCATCTCATTGTTGCCCCGCCATACCATTGAAACCTCGGATTTGGTGTGTGTGTTCAGCGATGTCTTTGACACCGACACCGCTTTGACCAAAGAGCTGATTAAGCTGATCGCCGCCCATCAGGACACCAATAAGTTCGTCTATCTGATAGACGAGCCGACCGCCAACTTAAACACCACCAACAACAACGCCATCATTTCCCTATGGCAACGCAAGCTTTCCGAATTAGGGCTTGATACCGGACAGTTTATTGTCCTGACCAACCAGCAAAACTCGACCAACCCCTCAGGTTCGGCTTATTTTGCCGAAATTGACCACCGTATGACCAATGTCGCGCACGGGCGTTCTTATCGGGTGCTGGACGCACTGGAAAAAAATATCAGCGACATTGCCGAAGTGGTGATACCGGAAACCCAAAAAGGCATTTCCGCCTGGAAAGACCGCGTTAATATGACTACCTTGATCGTATTGGGCTTTATTGCTTCGTTTGCGGTGTTGGCGGAAATAGAAATGGGGATTTTGGAATTTTTGATTGACCCCATTATCGGCCCGGCCATAGGCGCGGGTTTGCTCGCGGTGATGATCCCCATCCATTTGCTCAGTAGCAAAATACAAGGCCGCCTGATTGCCCAACGCTTAGCGGCGCGGCAAAAAGAGCTGCATGTGATGGAGAATTTAGGCAATTTTTTTGAAAAAAACCTGACTTTTGGCCGCATGATGTTTAGCGTCAGCGATCCGGTCGGGTGGAACAAAAAAACCAAGGCCCGTTTGTTGCACCTGCGCGAGCAAACCGAAGAACTGGTGCAGTCCTTAAATGATTATTTCAGTAGCTACCAAGAGCCGTCCGTTACCAGCCAACCGTCAAATTTTAAAGAATTTCCATAGCGTGTCTTGCGCCTTTCCGTATCATTTTTAAAAAAGGGCATCATTATTCTATAGCAGCACACCCACAGCATTTATTGCTAAGAACTAACTATGGATACTTTAAAACACTATCTGCCGCTCTGCTGGTTTAAACAAAACCCTTTGGAGCTAATAAGATCGGTCAGCTTTTTAAGATACAACCTCATTTTTTATTTTGTCGTTGAGTTTTTTTTGCAAGCGAATATGACCGATGACCCGCTAGAGTCATTTTATGAAGTAAGCTTTGAAACGCTGCTGACCATACTGTTTGTTTGGGTCATGTTGGCCCTTAACCGCTCCCTGTACGGCCTTATCCAAGTTACCTCCGCTATCTTGTTCTGCTCCAATGCAGTGTCGCTTTTGGTGATACCTGTCCTGGTCTGGTTGACCATCAGCGAAAACACCGTCAGCTATTATCTGGTGGGCATCCTATTGGTGTGGGACTTCGCTTTGACTACTTATGTTTTTAAGCGGGTGCTGGCTCTGAATATCCCCGCCAGTGTCGTCATTTCGCTGTGTTATGCTGCCTTTACCTATTTTGGTGCTTATACTTTGGGGCAGTTGGTGCAATAGGCAAGGCGTATCCTGCCGGATCAAATCCGTTCAGTGGATAAAAGTCGTTTGTTGGGAAAAATGGGTGAAATAGCAGTAGCTTTATGGCATCCGCTGTTATTAGAAATGCTGTCTTAGGCATTCAATCGGCTCCCATAGAAGCCGTCACCCTATATTTGGCTAACATCGCTGCCATAAATGCCGACCAAATTTCATCGGCTTGCCAGATTGTCGCCATCAATGCAAAGGCTTGCTCCGGTTGCCAATGCTGTTTAATGGCGCGGTATAGCCCCAAAAAACAAGAGGCCCGTTTATTGGCGGCGCAATGCAACCACACTTTGTGCTGATGGTTCGCTTCCAAGGCGGCGAAAAATGCCAGCAGATCAGTTTCTGTGGGCTGGGTGAACAGTACGGGGATATGCGCATAAGCCATACCCACCGAGCGTACAACACCGGCCTCATCGGGCAATGAGTAACGTGGGTCATCATGCAGCGCGAGATTGATGACCACCCTATGCCCAGTGGCGGCAATGTCATGAAATTGTGCGGCGGTCGGTTGCCCGGACGCGCTTATCCAGTCATCTACCGCGCGATAAGTGTTGATTAAGCTTAGCCGCTCACGGCTTAGGTTCTGGGTCATAGCCAGTAAACGCCATTAACTGATGTTACGCAGTCATTTTTGCGATATTGAAAAATGTAATAATGAATCGCTATCGCGATGATTATTTTAATCGGGTTCTCGCACCCGAAGGCGAGGTACTTTCTTTTGCTCCGCCAAAAGAAAGTACCCAAAGAAAAGGCGGCCCGATTGCCGCTTCATCCTGTGCTCCTCGATTTTGTTGGGGGTTGGCAGAAGGGGCTTCCTGCCCCTCTGCCGACGCGCGGCATCCCTGCCGCGCCCCTTTGGGCTGATCCCGACAAAACCTGCGGTGCTCGGCGCGGCAAACGGGGAACAAGCACGTTACTGCGTAACGTCAGTCCATTAAAATTTATGTGTCTCCGACAAACACGCTCGCCAACGCTTCAACCCTAAGCCGATCCGGCCTATCTTCATATACCCCCGCCATTGCCCCATCCGGTTGCATCCCGCGCACGAACAAGTAACGCACACCACCGAAATGCTTATCGTAATCATAATCGGGCAAGCGGGTTTGCAGGTAACGGTGCAATACCACGGTATATAACCAGTATTGCAAGCCGTAATTATGCTCGTGCATGGCTTGGGTCAGGGTTTCCTGGCGATAGTCAGGCAGGCCGTTAGTCTTATAGTCCATCACATAAAACCGGCCTTGATAAAGGCAAATCAAGTCGATAAATCCGGTCAAAAAACCGCACATTTGTTTGCTGCTTAACGGCTGGTAGGCAGGTGTGTCTTGGAGGATACGGTTGATATGGCTAGTGTCCATCGGCTGCATGGACAAATAAAAAGGCATTTCTTTCAAGCATTGGCTTTCGGCGAGGTTTTTTAGGCAAAACGCGGGGTCGGTAGCCGATAAAGGTGTACTGACTACGGCTTGCAGCAGGTCATCAAGCAATCCCGGTTGCGGTAACTGTAAACCGTATCGTAGGCAGGCTTTGTCGCGCTGTTCGCTAATGTCTTTGCGCAACGCCAAGTCGTCAAAGCGGTTGTTTTCCAGCAAGTCGTGGACGACGTTGCCTGTGTTCGCCCCGCGTGGCAATTCGCTCAACACGCGTTCGGCAGTAGCTTCGGCGGCGGGTTCACGGGCCTTGTCTTGCGGCAATTCGGGGCTGTCGGTGTGGCTGAGTGCGGATAGGGCGGTATAGCTGCTCATTTGCCAGCGGGTATACAAGGAACGCTTTAAGGTTCTGGCCTGTAATTGCGTGGGAGCTGTTACGGTGGGACGCACCGAACCAGCGGCGGTGTCAGCATCCTCGGCCAATAAACGGTAAGCAAAGGTTTCCGGGGTCGTGCTAGCCAAGCCAGTCAGCACCGCTTGTTGCTGGGCAAAGGGAGCCTTGGCAAAATCCAATAACCACGCCATTGAGGAGTCATTGGCGCGGTCTTCAGAACGGATATTGCCCCAAACCAAATAGCAACGGTATTTGGCACGGGTGACGGCGACATAAAACACCCGCAAGTCTTCGGCAAGTTCTTCGTATAAGGCTTGGGCGCGATGTTCTTCAAAACGCCCGGAACCTAAATCAACATGGATGCCGCCTTCAAGATGGCAGGTCAGCAGGTTTTTTTCGCTATACAGCCGATCACTGCGTTGCCACAAATAGGGGCAAAAGACGATGGGATACTCCAAACCTTTCGAACGGTGCATGGTGACGATTTTCACGGCATCCTCGTCGCTTTCCAAACGCAATTGCTCGTTTTCGTCAGCACTGGCGCTGGCAATGGCGGCGCGTAGCCAATCCAACGTCTTGGTCATGCCCAAATGCCCATCCAATACCGCTTGTTGCAATAATTCCAACAGATGGTTAAGGTTGGTCAATTGCCGCTCGGCCATCAAGGTTCCGGCGATAGTGACGCGAATATTTTCGCGCTCCAACAAGTTCATCAGCATCGCCATCAGCCCCGCGCTTTGCCAGTCTTGATAATAGCCGGAAAAGCGCGACAGCCATTGATCCAATTCCGCTTCACTATGACTGAGCTGGTATAAGGCTTGTCCGTCCAGCCCTAACCAGCTAAGGGTCAGGGCTTGTTTGAGCAAGGTGCTGTCTCCTGGGTTGGCGACCGCTTGCAGCAGCACGTACAAATCGCAGGCTTCTTGGCTGGCAAATACTGATTCGGTGCTGTTGATAACCGATGGCACCCCCGCGCTGCGTAATAGGTTTTGGTAGTCGCGGGCTTGTTGGTTAGTCCTGACCAAAATAGCGATGTCCTTGGCTTGGACAAGAGTTTGCGCGGGTTGGTAGCGGTAAGCCTGACTGAGCAAGGCCACCACTTCCTTAATAACGGTAGCTTGGATCAGTTCGGCAGCTTTTCCCGCCGTCCAATGGCCGGATTTGCTGTCACTGTCCGGCAATTGCCAAAACATCAATGGCGCCAATGCCTCCCCGTCCAGATACAGCGCGGTGCTATCAGCGGCTTGGGCGGCTTTGACCGGATAAAAACGCAAGTCCGGCAACAAAAACGCCTGCTCACGTTGGAATAGGGTATTGACGGCAGCGACCAACAAGGGGTGCGAGCGCCAATTTTTATCCAAGGTATAACGGTATTGGGCTTGGTGTTGGGCGGCAAGGTAAGAGTAAATGTCCGCCCCGCGAAACTTGTAAATGGCTTGCTTGGGGTCGCCAATCAAATAGAGGAAAGGACGGCTATCGGCCTCATCGGCTTCGGTAGTGGCAAAAATGGCGGAAAAAATCAGCCATTGGTTATCATCGGTGTCTTGAAATTCATCAATCAGGGCGGCGTGGTAACTGTGCCGCAACTCGCCGATCAGCAACGCGCCTTGTTCCGTTTGCAGGGCTTCGGCCAGGCGGATAATTAAATCATCAAAGGACAGCACGTTCATTTGCTGTAAGCGTTTATCCAGCTCAATGCGCAAATGTTCCAACAATAAACGCCTAAACAGCAAAGGGATAGCGGCATAAGCATCAGCTAAGGCATCGAATACAGCGGTATCGATAGCCAGTTGCTTAAGGTAGTCGGCTTTGAGTTCCTCACTGGTTTGAGATTTGGCCTTAGTGGTGCGAAATTTATTGCCGTGCAAAGCGTCCAGTAAACCTTGTCCGGTCAGCAAAGCAAAAGCTTCGGCATCGGGGATATTGGATACCTCGCCGTGCAACCAAGCCGCCAAAGCACTGCAATGCCCCTCAAAACTGTCTTGGTAACTGCTTTTAAATTTTCCTTCACCCAAAGCCTTGCGCATCTGCACCGCCGTCTGTCCAATCAGGCTGGCGGCCCGTTGCGCCACGGCCTTAAAATCCGCCAAAGCAGCATCCAGATCGCCGTTTTCAGGATAAATTTTGATCCGCGTATAAGGGCTTAAACCCGCACCGGGGAAAGCGGCAAGGCTCCCCAAAAGGGCATCGGGGGTTTTGAAGCAGGCCGTCAACACCGCCACCTCCCACGCTGGCCGCGCCATCTGTTGGCACCAAAAATCATCCGCACAGGCTTGCTTGATGCTCGCCAAATCGCCCGTCAGTTCGGCATCGAACAATTGCCCACTTTCCAGCGCGTAGTGGTGCAGAACTGTCTGGCAAAAGCCGTGGATGGTAAAAATCCCCGCTTGGTCAATATCCAACAAGGCCAACGTCAGCCGTTGCCTAATTTCATCGGTGGACAAATCCAATTGCCCCAGCCAGCCGCTAATGGCGGTATCGACGCGGGTGTCGCCGGACACCGCCCGTTTGGCTTCCGCCAAGCGGGCGCGGATACGTTCTTTCAGCTCTTCGGTCGCCGCCTTGGTGAAAGTGACCACCAACAGTTGCTTGATGTTGATGTTGTTTTCCACCACAAAGCGCAATACCAACATGGCAATCGCATAGGTTTTCCCGGTACCTGCACTGGCTTCTATCAGGTTAACCCCCTGATATAAGCGGGCGGTGATGGGATCAAAATGTTCTGGCAGCATAGGCGCGGGCGTTAAAAGGCGGGAGGGCTATTATAAGCGTCCCTATCCGCATAATACATCTTCGCATCATTACGGTTATGTATTAATATCTGATGGCCTACCGACTGGCATCCCGTAGGGTTTTAAGTGGCTGGCAGACCCTGTTTTAAAAGCTGCCGCTTTATCTTGTGTCATCACTAAAAATGCGCTGTTGCGGAGAAAAAATGAAGTCGCCCTACCTAACAACTTATCCTTACGCCTTGACCCTGCTGGCTTTGTTGGTCGGTTCCAAGGCGTTTGCCGCCAATGTGTGGAATTATCAGCAAGAAACTGACCGCTTGAGCAACCAGAGTTACAGCTACGCGCTGTCGCCTTTGCCGCGCCGCGACCTGTATGATGAATTGCGTTTGGAAGTTGTTTGCCGGAATAAGCAATTGCAAGTCACTCTCACCGCCGATGAGTTGATTGCCTCGCAAGGCAGCAAGTTTGACATCAGTTATCAAATTGACCAAAGCCCGCCGGTTGCCCTGCAAATGACCACCTTCCCCGATTCCAAACGCAAAGGCTATACCGACAGCCAAGCCCAACAAATAATCAACGCCCTGTTGACAGGCAAGGACACGATTTTTCTTAGGGTTTCAACCCTGACGCGGAAAGAACTGGCGGGGGCGATAACCTTGGATGGCATGATGCCAATCGTACAAAAAGTGCTGGGTGATTGCAGTGGGATGACGGACAAGCCAGCGGCGGCCAATTATGATTTTAAGGCATTCCAACAGGATTTTGACAAATTGTCGGTAGGGCAGCAAAAACAACTGCTAAGCCAGATTAAGCTGCTGCTGGATAACGCCCGATAAGTCGCCCGTATTATCGGCAGTTTGCCATTGTCATTAACCGATAACCAAACCGACATATTTCCTACTTAAATTTAGGGTAAAGTCGCGGGGCTGGACGCTAACGTCCAGCCACTCTTCTGTCAACTTGATTATTGGGGGAATATCATGCGTTACCTTAAAACCATACTGGCAATGGCTGCGGTCATTGCCACCTTGTCGCCACTTGCCACATCTGCCGATGAAAACGTCCAATTAGGGCCAAGACCTTTCTTTTTAGTTGAAGATATGGCACCCAGCGAACTTAAGACCGCCTTGCAACAATGCGCCAGCGGCCCGTTTTATAAAACAGATTTTGCTATTGGCCATCGTGGTGCGGCCTTACAGTTTCCTGAACATACCCAACAAGCGTATCAAGCGGGCGCAAAAATGGGTGCGGGTATCGTTGAATGTGACGTGACTTTCACCAAAGATAAGGAATTGGTTTGCCGCCATTCGCAATGTGATTTGCACACCACCACTAATATTCTGGCAACGCCTTTAGCAGCCAACTGTTCAGTACCGCCTAACTTTGCCAGCGCGACACCGTTTGCCAATGTACAATGCTGCACCAGCGACATTACCGTGGCGGAATTTAAAAGCTTAAAAGGCAAAATGGACGCAGGGAACCCTAACGCGAAAACATTGGCGGAATATATGGATGCCACGCCCAACTTCCGTACCGATTTATATGCGGGCAATGGCATATTGATGACCCATAAGGAAAGCATTGAGTTGTTTAAAAAACTGGGTGTCAAAATGACCCCGGAACTGAAAGCTCCTAGTGTCGCCATGCCTTTCAAAGGCTTCACCCAACAAGAGTATGCGGCTAAAATGCTGAGGGAATACAAACAAGCGGGTGTTGCTCCCAGCAATGTGTTCCCCCAATCGTTTAACTTGGAAGACATCCGCTATTGGATTGCCCATAACCCTAATTTTGGCAAGCAAGCCGTTTTTCTTGAAGACCTGAACGTGCCGACGGACATTCCGGCGGCTATCGCCAGAATCCCGACATTGGTCGCCGATGGTGTGAAAATCGTCGCCCCACCTACATGGGCATTAGTGACATTGGATGAACACAATGCCATCGTCCCTTCCGAATATGCTTTGGCTATCAAAGCCTCTGGCTTAAAAATCATTACATGGACATTGGAACGCTCCGGTTTATTGAAAGATGGCGGCGGCTATTACTATCAATCAGTGACCGATGCCATTAAAACCGATGGTGATACGATGGTGTTGCTGGACGTGTTGGCTAAGGATGTGGGGGTCATTGGTGTTTTCTCTGACTGGTCTGCGACCGTCACTTACTATGCCAACTGCATGGGCTTAAAATAATCTCTCCTCTTAACAGGTGGTTGGTGCAATGCCCGCCGCCTGTTTTTTTATAGGCCTTTTAAAACAAATGCTTTGCCATCAGCGTAAAGTTTAAAGCGATAATAAAACGCTTTTTAGCCTAACAAATCCATAAAGCCGTTTGCTTTAATTTTTAAGTTAAGCCTTTTATGCTAATGTTATCGGGTTGGGTACATTGTTGCTGTGTATTTTCTCCATCTGGCTGCCAAGTACAGGCGGGTTGAAGTAAGGTGTTTTTCAGAAACACCCCTTTCGGGCATGAAAGGCGAAACTATGGAATCCCCCCATCTTTGAGGGAGGGGAATGTCAAGACCAATAACCTCGATAATTTTAATTTAAGCGGACGTATCATGAATACATATAAAATTCTGACAACAAAGCTGCTGGCCGTGGCGGCCATGACCTTAATCCCTTTAACAGCCGCGCAAGCCGTCCAGCATTTTGGTTTGGGAGCTTCAACGCCATTACAGATCGGCGATTTGCCCAGTAGTGGCCTACGCTCCAAACTGGAGCAATTGCCCGCCCAAGCCCAAGACAAAGCCCTCACCACGTTACGGAAATTGGCATTTACCGATAATGATATTCGCTATATGCAAGTGGACAAAAATGGGGGCGTATATTTTGTAGACAGCTTCTTACCACCTCCCGCCCCTGCCGCGGCCCTTGCCAGTGCTGACGCACAAGTCCCGTTAATCAGCTCTGCTGACGCGTTTTCACTGCACAGCAAAAAAGGCGCGAAAAATATCATTTATCTTGATTTTAACGGCATGGACATTACCGGCACGGCCTGGAACGGCAGTGTCACTACCTACAAAGCACTGCCTTATGATGTGGATGGTTCACCTACCACCTTCAGCCCTACCGAACTGAACAATATCGCCGATGTTTGGCACCGTATCTCCGAAGACTATATGCCGTTTAATGTCGATGTCACCACTAAAGAGCCGAAAACCTTCGGCTCTACGGTCGGACGCATCTTAATCACTAAAAACGTTGATAAAAATGGCGTGGCCATGCCGTATTCCACAGCGGGCGGGGTGGCTTATGTTGGGGCTTGGGGATACTCCAATTACAGTTATTATTCGCCCGCCTTGGTGTATTACAATAACTTAGGCGGCGGCTGGCCGCCTTATGTGGCGGAAGCAAGCTCCCACGAAATGGGCCATAACTTAGGGCTGTCGCATGATGGCACGTCCACCGTTGGCTATTATGCCGGCTTGGGTACAGGGGCGGTGTCTTGGGGGCCTATTATGGGCGTGGGTTACTACACCAACGTCACCGAATGGAGCAAGGGCGAGTATCCTGATGCCAACCAAAAACAAGACGATATGGCGATTATCGCCGGCAATCTTAAGTACCGGGCTGATGACCACGGCAAAACTTTAACGACGGCGACCCCGTTGGTGGTGGACACGGCGGGCACGATTGCCGCCACCAATCCCGAAACCGACCCGCATGACACCAATACAGCCAATAAAGGCGTTATCGGCAAGCTTAACGATGTCGATATGTTTTCTTTTTCTGCCGGTGCCGGCCCGCTGACAATCACAGTGAACCCAGCTTGGGACGCTTTTTATCATGACAACCACCGTGGCGCCAATCTTGATATTAAGGCGACCTTATACAATTGGGATGGTACGGTGGTCAAAACCGTCGATCCTTTGGGTGAAACCAATGCTGTTATCAGCACCACGGTTCCGGCAGGGCAATATTATTTGTCAATTAAGGGCGTAGGCAATTCGGTCACACCTTATTCCACTTATGATAGCTTGGGGCAGTATTTTATCAGAGGTACGGTGACACCATAAACCACGTTTAATTGGCTGCGCCGGTTCAGGCGCAGCCCATGGCACAAAGCTTAGGCCAAGTTCATAAAACCCAGATCAGCGGTGCCAAAACGGTTAAGGTGCGGAAAAATCGTTGCCAAATCGGTATCACTGGCTCCAAACCAACGCGCCAAAGTCGCCCCGTATTGGTCAACAGCTGTAGTGGGGATCAAGCGTCCATAGCTGGCATCATCAACCCCATCAATAATCTGGCTGGGGAACTTGCCGTAAACATCACCACCCAACACCGAACCACCGGCGATCATCTGCACGTTGCCCCACGCATGGTCGCTGCCATCACTATTGGTGGTTAGAGTGCGCCCAAAGTCCGACAGGGTGAAGCTGGTCACGTCCGTGCCTATGCCAAATTCATCCATGGTGCTATGGAAAGCCGCCATTGCTGAAGACAAGTCGCTAATCAGGGCGTTATGGCGTGTCGTTTGACCGTCATGGGTGTCATAACCGCCTTGCACCACATAAAAGACCTGCCGCTTTACGCCAAAAGTATTCCTGACACTGATCATCCTAGCCACCATTTGCAGTTGTTGCGCCAAATAAGAACCCGGCCAGATACCTGTCCCAATTGAACTGTTTGCCAGTGCGGAAATTAAGGTTTGGCTTAAGCCGATGGATTTTGTCACTGACCGGGCCAATTCCTGCTCCAGCAAATTACCGTTAGTCAATGACAAGCCGAGCATTTTTTTAAATGTCTTGGTACGGGGGTCAGTGGCACCGCCCGAAGTCACATAAAAATTGTTGACCCCAGAAGGGCTCATATAATAAGGCAGACTACTGGTGCCGACCTGGAACAAACTGTTGCCGGCGACCGACACCCCTAACGGTAAAACGCTGCTGCCATTGAGACCGCCGAGCAAATCGGCGATACGCCCACCCCAGCCAATTTTTTCAAGCGCATCCAATTGGCAGGACATGCCCTGGTCGGATTGGTCGCTATGGGAATAAAGCTGTGGCGGCAAATTGCTGCCTGCCAGATAAGTTTTTTTAGTGGTGGGTTCCAATAAAGTGCCGACATTGGCCAAAAACGCCAATTGCCCCTTGTTATACAGGCTTTGGAAACCGGGCGCATTGGTGGATACGGCGTAAGTGTCGCTACCGCTGGCATTAAGGGCCAATAATTGGTCGCTAGTGAACGCCAAATTGCCCCGTGCGGTTTTATAGGTTTGGTAGCGGGTGGCGTCGCTGGGTATCAGGACATTGTAGCCGTCATTGCCACCTGCCAAAAAAATGCACACCAAAGCGCGGTAATCTTGGCTGGCGGCTTGTGTCGCCGCCGCCTGCGCCGCCGCCAACAGACCCAGAGCCGCATTCCGGTTAGCCAACCCGGCCGCCGTTGCCACCGCACAGTGCAAAAAATTGCGGCGCGACCAATGTTTAGATGCTGACATGATAAATTCCTTGTTTAGCGTTGGATAAGGTAATGGGGGGAGCTTATGACGAGATATAAGGCTTCCAAGGAGCGGGTCACGCCGTTCCCGGCACCGTTTTTATAATCCAGAGAGCGTATATAAGCCGTCAATACGGTTTTGACATCAGCGGGCAGTTTGTTGCCCGTGAACATCAAATCTAAATAATTCACCAAATCCACCGGCACTTTCGCACGTTTGCTCAAATTGTTGATGTTTATCAGGACGCTAAACGGATCGGCGTAAGGGTTGCCTTTATAGTGCCATTGGATGAGGCCAAACAACTCATTATAAAAACGGGTGTTATTGGCATCATTGACCAACTGGAATTCAGGGGCGAACAGGCCTTGGTCATTAATCGGCCCGCTGGGGGCAAAATCGGGGCGGAAAAAATTGAAGACACTGCCCGCCGACAACGCCGCTTGGCCGATGGTCGAGTCAGGGTAATAATAGGGCAATCGGCCATCCGCCGCTTGTCCGTCCAATGCCCGCCACAAATGCGTCAGCACCAGCAGGGGTTCACGCAATTTGCCAAACTTGGGGTTGCTGTGGGTTCCGCCCAACGCTTCGGGGTCGAGCAACACGGCGGTGATGACGGCTTTCATATCGCCCCTGACCCCGCTACCGTTATCATTAAAGGCTTCGGCGACCCGTTTGATGTAATCAGGTGACGGGTTGCTGGTCACTAGGCGTTGGATAAGCCGTCGGCCAATAAACGGGCCGACATTGGGATGGTTAAACAAGGTGTCCAGCAAGATTTTCAAATCAGCCGGGGCTTTGCCTTGGGCAGGCACGGGGGTATTGTTGAGGATGGTTTTTAGGCTTCGGTCATGATAGTCCTCAAAGGGTTTCATTTCGATACGCCAGTCGATACCGTTAAAAAACGACACCGCATCCCCCAAAGCCCACCCCGTCAACACTTTTGCCGAGTTTTCGACATCGGTTTGGCTGTAAGTCGGGATGGTGTTGCCAGCTTGCAATAAAGGCGTGCCATCGGTATCCAGTTGCAACAAGCCAATGGTGAACAGCTGCATGACTTCGCGGGCATAGTTTTCGTCAGCACGGATACCGAGCTTACGGTTGGCCTTTTGGTTATGCAGCATCGACAAATAACTGCCCATGGCCGGCGATAAGGTGACTTGTTCGAGAATATCGCGGAAATTGCCAAAACTATTGCGCACCAGGATATCATAATAAACCGCCAAGGCATTGGTGGCGATGCCCGAACCGACATCGGAAACCACAAACACTTCCGATAAGGCAAACGCCACGCGCTGGCGTAGCTGGTCAGGGGCGGTGACCGCATGGCGGAACCAGACTTCCATACGGTTTTCGCGCTGGTTATTGTTTTGGGTTTCGTTTAATACCGCCAGATGGCAAGACGCGTTCATCGCCAATTGCTCATCGACCCAAGCTTGCAACGTCATTTTGCTAAGATGGTTGACATCCCTAGGCCCCGCCCCAAATGTCGCCATATTCAGAAAACGCACCGCCACCGCTTGTGGGGTGACTGACGGGACATCAGGGGTGGTCGGATAAACGGGGGCCGCCAAGGGATCGAAACATTCAGCCGGAGTAGCGGCCTGGGCTATGCCCGCCAACAGGCCGCCCAGCAACAGCCCCAGCCTTAAGGTTTTAGCCGCAACCCGGCGGCCATTTATGCTTGTCATTGCTTTAGTCCTTTCATCAGTACCACACCAATCATCTCAATTGCGTCCCAAATTCATGCAAACGCAGGTTCAAAGAAGAGTCTAGTAAACTTTGGGAGGGAGTCAAGGAAATGTTTGACCGGATGGACTTTATCCAGATGAACGGGGATGCCCACCTTAAAGGGCTTTAAGGCGGGAAAAGGCTTACAGTGCGAACAGGATCAGGGGATGGTCAGTCAAATCCTGATAAATCGCATCCAGTTGTTGCTTGCTGGTGGCTTCAATGGTGGCGGTAATGGCTAAAAACTTGCCGTCCTTGCTGGGACGGGTTTTGATGTGGCTATGGTTAACGTCCGGCGCGTGGCGGCGGACAATCTCTATGACCAACACATCCAATTCAATATCGTTTTTGCCCATCGCCTTAATCGGGAAGGTGCAGGGAAATTCAAAAAGGGTTTCTTCACTCATAATAAGGATTGTTTATACGCTTGTAAAAGGCCGTTCATCGTATGCCAAAGCGGGCCGGGCACGCCCTCACCGACCTTAACGCCGTCCAATTCGACAACTGCGATGATCTCACGGGTCGAGCTAGTGACCCAAATTTCGCTGGCACAGTTCAATTGCGCCACACTGATGGCATCTTCACGCCACGCCACACTATTTTTCTCCGCCAACTCCAATAGCACATCACGGGTAATGCCGGGCAATATCGCGTTACCCTTAGGTGGCGTGACTAACACCCCGTCAAGCACCACAAACACATTGCTGGCCGCGCCTTCGGTGACATAACCGTCCTTAACCAGGATAGCTTCGGCACTGCCTTGGTCTAACGCCGCTTGCCGGTGCAGGATATTGGCCAGCAAAGTGATGGCCTTGGCATGGCACAGTTTCCAGCGGCTATCGTCCATAGTCACTGCGGCAATGCCGGTGTCGGTATCGGCAAACGGCAGAATATCCGAACACATCACAAAAACTGTCGGGGCGACGTTTGCAGGAAAGGCATGATCCCTTTTCGGGGCAACGCCACGCGTAATTTGCAGATAAATATATTGGTTTTTGTCCGCCGCCAACAACGGGGCAAAAATCGCTTGCCATTGGTCACGGCTGTGCGGGTTGGTCAGGCGGATGGCCGCCAAACTGTTTTCCAAACGCTGCAAATGGTCATCAAGACGGAACAGCTTGCCGTAATAGGCGGGGATCACTTCATAAACGCCATCGCCAAACAAAAAACCGCGATCCAACACCGATATTTTGGCTTCCGCCAAAGGCATGTAGCTGCCATTCAAATAGACCGCCTTACTTGCCATCGTCCGATTTCTCCATCGTCATCAATGCACCATCATAAAGCCTGCGGAAGATATTGCCTTGCCCGATGGTTTTGAGTGCGACCAAGTCCCTGCTGATCAGCGGCGCATCTTTTAAGGTCACATTGACCGTACCGTGTTTTTCACCTTCAGTGACCGGTGCGGTGATTTTTTTATCGACCGTGATGACCGCTTTCAAGTCGTTATAATGGCGGCGCGGAATGGTGACATACAAATCTTCCGGCAACCCTAAGGGCAATGCTTGCTCATCCCCTTTCCACAGCCGCGCTTCACTTAAGGCCACTTTGCCTTGATACAGGCGGTGTGATTCGTAGAAGCGGAAACCGTAATTGAGCAAGCTTTGGTTCTCATTGGCGCGGGCGTTGCTGCTTTTTGTACCCATAACGATGGAAATCAACCGCATGTTCTCACGCAAGGCGGAAGCGACCAGGCAATAACCCGCCTCATCGGTGAAGCCGGTTTTTACCCCATCCACGGATTCGTCACGCGACAACAACTGGTTGCGGTTATGCTGGGTAATCTTGTTGTAAGTGAATTCTTTTTGCGAAAACCAAGGGTAATACTCGGGAAATTCCTTGATTAACGCCGAAGTCAACGTCGCCAAATCCCGTGCCGAGGTGTAATGGTCAGCAACCGGTAAACCGTCGCTATTTTTGAAATGGCTGTTGCCCATACCCAAACGCGCTGCGTGCTGGTTCATCATTTCCGCAAAGGTTTCCTCACTGCCCGCGACATGCTCGGCCAAGGCGACACTGGCATCGTTGCCGGATTGGATGATGACCCCTTTCAGCAAATCCTCAATCTTGACCCGCTCGTTCACTTCAATAAACATGCGTGAGCCAGAGGTTGCCCGGGCTTTTTGGCTGACGGTGGCGAGATCGTCAAGATGTAACGTGCCTTTTTTGATTTCGTTGAAGACCACATAAACCGTCATGATCTTGGTCAAACTGGCGGGCGCAAGTTTTGCATCGGCGTTGTTTTCCGCCAAAATCTTGCCCGTGTTGAAATCTTTTAAAATATAGGCCGTTGCCGCAAGCGTGGGGGCTGGTGGAATGGCAAGCTCCACCTCGGCCGCATAGGCCGGCAAGAGCGTCAACTGCAATCCCAAAAATAGGAACAACGTAAATTTTTTGAATGGTGTCATTGCTTTGTAGAGGGTAGGGCTTAATAAAACAGGGGGTTATTGTATCATGGCGTTAACTATTTGTTTGGTTTCAGTGACAACCAGGCACTACCTTTAGCTTAGCCAAACAGGAGCAAGCACAGGATTTAGGAGATTGGCCTCATCCATAAAGCCATCCGCCATCAACAAACATCAACCACCACTGACCACGGTTAAACAGGTTAGCGCCTGAGCCGAAAAAAATCCTTTAGTTGTTGGGCGCAGCTGGCCTCCAGCACTCCGCCCTGCCATTCGACACGATGGTTCAAAAACGCCGCATCGGTCAAACTCAAGGCGTGGCACACCGCCCCGCGCTTGGGGTCAAACGCGCCAAACACCAGCCGCTTGATCCGTGCGTGGCTGATCGCCCCCATGCACATCACACAAGGCTCTAGCGTGACGTATAAGGTGGCATCGGCCAAGCGGTAATTTTGCATCGCCAAACCCGCTTGGCGTAAGGCGATGATTTCTGCATGGGCGGTAGGGTCATGGCGGGCGATAGGGGTGTTCCAGCCTTCGGCGATGCAACGGCCATCCTTGACCACTATCGCCCCCACCGGCACTTCGCCTTGGTCTTGCGCCCGCTGCGCCAAACGGATGGCATGGCGCAGCCAGCCCTCATCATCCGCCGTGCTTATTCCCATTCAATGGTCGCAGGGGGCTTGCCGGAAATGTCGTAAGTGACACGGGAAATACCCGCCACTTCGTTGATGATCCGACGGGAAATCAAGTCCAAAAACTCATAAGGCAAATGCGCCCACCGCGCGGTCATAAAATCAATGGTTTCCACGGCACGGATGGCAATGACATAATCATAACGCCGCCCATCGCCCATCACCCCGACCGATTTGACCGGCAGGAACACGGCAAAGGCTTGGCTAACCTTATCGTACAAATTATGGCGATACAATTCTTCAATAAAAATGGCGTCGGCTTGACGCAGTAAGTCGGCGTAGGCCTTTTTGACCTCGCCCAAAATCCTGACCCCTAAACCTGGGCCAGGGAAAGGATGGCGAAAAACCATTTCGGCGGGCAAACCCAACTCCAAGCCGATTTTGCGCACTTCATCCTTAAACAGTTCACGCAGGGGTTCGACCAGCTTTAAGGTCATGTTGTCCGGCAAACCACCGACATTGTGGTGGGATTTGATTAAATGCGCCTTACCGCTTTTCGCCCCTGCCGACTCGATGACGTCGGGATAAATAGTGCCTTGCGCCAACCAGCGGGCATCGGTCAATTTTGACGCTTCATCATCGAATATTTCGACAAACAAATTGCCGATGATTTTGCGTTTTTGTTCGGGGTCGCTGACCCCTGCCAGAGCGGCCAGATAACGGGCTTCGGCATTGACACGGATGACCTTAACCCCTAGGTGTTCGGCAAAAATCGCCATGACCTGGTCGCCTTCGTGCAGGCGCAACAGGCCGGTATCGACAAACACGCAGGTCAGTTGCGGGCCAATGGCCTTATGCAGCAAGGCCGCCACCACCGAGGAATCGACCCCGCCGGACAGACCCAAGATGACGGTATCGCCGCCCACCTTGGCGCGTACCGCCTGGATGCTGTCATCAATGATATGTCCGGCAGTCCATAAAGCCTCACAGCCACAAATATCCAAGACAAAACGCGACAGGATACGTCCGCCTTGCTGGGTGTGGGTGACTTCAGGATGGAATTGGAGCGCGTAAAAGCCTTGGGCTTCGTTGGCAATGCCGGCTATCGGCGCCCCTTCGGAGCTGGCAATCATGATAAAACCGTCAGGCAAAGCGGTGACGCGGTCGCCGTGGCTCATCCAGACATCCAACAAACCGAAACCTTCCGATGACAAATGGTCTTCAATGCCATTCAGCAACTTGGAATGCCCACGCGCCCTGATTTGCGCATAACCGAATTCGCGGTGGCTGGAGCTTTCGACCTTTCCGCCCAACTGTTCCGCCATGGTTTGCATACCGTAACAAATGCCCAGTACCGGCACACCCAGTTCAAACACGATTTGCGGGGCGCGGGGCGTGTCCTCACTGGTCACTGTTTCCGGCCCGCCTGATAAGATAATACCGTTGGGCGCGAAATTTTGCACCTCGGCGGGGCTGCATTCACAGGAATAAATTTCGCAATATACGCCAATTTCACGGATGCGCCGGGCAATCAGTTGGGTATATTGGGAGCCGAAATCTAAGATCAGGATTTTATGGGCATGGATATCAGTTGCTGTTTGCGTCACGTTATACTCGTTGGATTAGGGGGACTGTCCCACTTAAAGCAGGTCGCCGGTTAGAAGGGAGGTTTGGGCGATAAAAAGGCCTTGCCAAACCTCCCCTCAGAAACGAAGTTAAGGTAAAACCATAGGGATGGCGGAAAAACCAACACCCTTATAGCGGCGCGGACAGCACCGCCTGTTTTTGTCAACATCTGCACACCCAAGGGCGACTGAAGGGTGGCTTATCAGCCACAGCCTAGGTCAAGGGCATCCACTATAAGTCATGTCCAGAGCGGTGATTATCGGATAACCTTATGTCCGCGCCCGCTCATGCAGTTGTTAAAGGCACTTTTATAGCGTTTTTCAGCTTCAAAGCCTTGCTGGCCGGCCCCGCCAAATCCGCCTAAAGCGGCACCTAAGGCAGCACCTATGCCCGGATCACCGACCGCCGCACCAACCGCCGCACCACCCGCCGCACCGGCCAAGCCGCCGACACCCGCGCCTATGGCGGCTTCTTTGGCTGTCCCGCCGGAAGCCCGATCCGCCAATTTTTTGCATTCGGCCATATCTTGGTCTATACGGCCAGCCCTAGGGTCGCCATAAGCGTCAATAGTGGGAGTCCAACCGGTCTGGCTTGCACAACCCGCCATCAAAACGGCTCCTGCAAAAGCGACACTGATTGATAATTTTTTCATAAGAATTGTCTTCATAGTTTAAGTAAAGGTATTGCTAAAGCTTATTGCATAGTTAAAGTGTAACGGTCATCAGTGAACAGGCACTGAATAATCCCGGTGCGTAAAGACCGCTATTAAGACAGGCTTATGGAAGGGGAGTTCAAGCGCACTGCGTTTTTCCATTATTGCCCGACACTGACCACAAAACTTTTTTCATCCAACACCTTACCCGTATCATCCAAAAGCTTTACCGTCCAAGTGCCGGCCGCCTGCTCATCAAAGGTTTTATGCGAACTGACGCGCCAACGCTCCGCCCCCACTTGCAAAGGCTCTTTCACTACCGATACCCCGTTGCGCAACCATTCATGGTAAAGGATTTTGCCATTCATACCGCGCAATTCGTTAAAATAATAGACCGTGGTCAAGCGGGAGGGGGCAACGCTCACACCTTGGGCCACCACATCGCTAGGCTCTTTGTCAACGATGCGGGTTGCCAACACCGCCCGGCGCACCCGTGTCGGCTCTTGGGAACCGGTCACAGTCAACGCTTGCGTCAACAGTTTTGCCGTTGTCACAGGCTTATCGGTGCTGGCGGCATTAGGGCTTGTCGCCAGTGCCGTGCCGGATTTTTTCTCCGCAACAGCGGTGGGCTCCAAAGTTTGCCCGTTAGTATCCTGAGCATTTTGGCTAACTTCACCGCCCTGTCCCGCTGCTTGCCCGGCATCATCGCCACTAAACGCATACACCACTAGGATCAAGAAGCCAATTAAGCCCAGCAGCGCAACGACCGCCAACGCTATCCGCCGAATATTCCAAACCGTAATCACGGCGGCATTTGGCGACAGAGCCTGACGGGTCTTGGCGGAAGTCGGATACTTGACTTTAATCACCAGATTTTTTTTCTCGGCCATTCGTTCACCCACGGTCAATTCGATTGCAAAAGCACACGGTTTTTGTTTAAGACCGCTACAACGCGAACAATTCGCGCATTTTTTGGCCTGGGCTATCCGCCCTCATAAACGCTTCGCCCACCAAAAAACTGTAAATGCCATTATCCAACATGAGTTGCACATCGTCATGGCTATGGATGCCGCTTTCGGTGATGATGAGGCGGTCTGACGGGATTTGTGCCTGCAACCCTAATGTAGTTTGCAAAGAAGTCTCAAACGTGCGCAAATTGCGGTTATTGACACCCAACAAACGGGTGTTTAAAGTCAGGGCGCGCACCAATTCTTCCGCATTATGCACTTCCACCAGCACATCCATGCCCAATTGGCTGGCGACAGCTTCCAACTCGTGCATCATGCCATCATCCAGCGCCGCCGCAATCAGCAAAATACAGTCGGCGCCTAAGGCACGGGCTTCATACACCTGATACACGTCAATCATAAAATCTTTGCGCAACACCGGCAATGGGCAACGTTGCCGCACCATTTGCAAATACACTTCGGAGCCTTGGAAAAATTCCTTGTCAGTCAGCACCGACAAACAGGCCGCACCGTTCATGGCATAGTCCATAGCAATGCTGACGGGTTCAAAATTTTCGCGGATGACCCCTTGGCTGGGCGAGGCTTTTTTGATTTCGGCGATAATGGCGGGTTTTTTCGCCTGTGCTTGCCGTTGCAAGGCGGCGGCAAAGCCGCGCGGGCCGGCCACAGATTCGGCCATGTCTTCCAAATTGGCGATGCTCATGGCCTGCTTGCGGCGGGCGACTTCGATGGCTTTGTGGCTAAGGATTTTTTGTAAAATATCAGGTTGGCTACTCATCTTGCTGTTATCCTGGAGGTGTCAATAAGGGGGCTGTCAAAGGGGCTTAA
>JAQTNZ010000005.1 GCA_028713595.1 Methylovulum sp.
CCAAAGATTGCCAGAACGAACACGGGACACGCGCCTGATACAGCCACAGCCCGCGCAAGACTTTAAAGGTGAACAGGCCGATGGTGGGCAGCAAAAAGGCGTTGATCGGCAATTCGCTGTGGATAGGGTCGTAGACGATGATGGCGGTCAACAGCAAGCTGGTGACGGTGAACACCAAGGCCAGCGCGTCCGAGAACCACGGCAACCAACCGGCGACAAAATAATAGCGTTGCGCCGAGGTGAGCGGTGATTTTGCCGTCGGCAAGAAACTCCGCCAATGGGCTTTGATGATCTGCATCGCACCGTACACCCAGCGGAAACGTTGGGTCATATAGCCAGAGAAGGTGTCCGGCATCAGGCCGCGTCCGAACGAGTCTTTAACATAAACCGAATCATAACCGGCCTCATACAGGCGCAAACCCAGCTCGCTGTCTTCACAGATACACCATTCCGACCATTTGCCGACTTCCAGCAACGCCGATTTTCTAATCATGGTCATGGTGCCATGTTGGATAATGGCGTTATATTCGTTGCGTTGCACCATGCCGATGTTGAAAAATCCGGCATACTCCCAGTAACAAATGTCCTTGAAGGTGCTTTGGTGGCGGTCGCGGTAATCTTGTGGCGATTGCACGAAACCGACATTTTCGTTATCAAAATACGGCACCATGCAGTTTAGCCAATCGGGCGAGAGGATATAATCGCTGTCAATGACGGCGATAATCTCGGCATCGGCGGCGGTTTGCTCCAGGGCGTGGTTGATCGCACCCGCCTTAAAGCCCGGCCAGTTTTCCAAGTGGAAAAAGCGGAACATCGGCCCTAAGCGTTCGCAGTCATCACGCACCGGCTCCCACACCGCAGCGTCTTTGGTGTTGTTGTCCATCACCAGCACTTCCATGTTAGGGTAATCGACTTTCGCCAAGGCTTCCAAAGTCTTGCGCACCATCAGCGGCGGCTCGTTATGGATGGGCAAATGCAGGGAGACTTTCGGGTATTTGAACTCAGGGGAGGGGGTGAGCGGTTGGAAAGTACGCGCGGTTTTGCGGTGCCAAATCACCTCGGCTATTTCCAGCGACTCAATCAGTAAGATAATCGCCGCCAGCACCTGCATCAGGATCAACACCACCCAAAAAATGATGGTCAACGGCGTTTGGTATTGCTGTGCGCCTATCGACAGCGACCAGAAAATGGTCGATACCGCCAAGTTGGTGATGAGGCCAAAAAACACCATGCCGGGCAGTTTCAGGCTGCGGCGGGTGAACAGGAACAAGGCCATCAAGGCCACGCTCAACACCGCCGCGCCCGTCGCCCAATTGCTCCAGCTCGGCAAGGTCAGGACATCGCCGTCCATCGGGTATTTGGATTGGCGGTCGGCGTTGAAAATGCCCCAATACGCCCCGGCGGAACCTTCGATGGATTGTTTCCACGGCTGGTCAAAGGCCTCAACGACATAATAGGTGATGTGTTCTTTGTCGGCACGGTTTAAGAATTCGCGCAGCACTTTGGCTTGGTTGGACACCGAGGCGGTGGCATGGCGGGCAGGTTGCCCGTCGGAAGGCCAGCCTAATTCGGTGATAATCACCGGCTTGTCAGGATAAGCGGCTTTTACTTGCTGATAGCGGTCAAAAATATAATCCACCGCATCTTCGGCGGCAATGCCTTCCCAGTAGGGCAGGATATGCACGGCGATAAAATCGACTTCGGCGGCCAGTTTGGGGTGTTTTAGCCATTCCGCCCAGGTTTCCGAGGTGCTGACCGGCCGCCAGTTGCGCTTTTTGACCTCGCGGATGTATTCAATCAGCGCATCTTCGGGGATGTCATTGCGCAACATCACTTCGTTGCCGACCATCACGCGGATGATTTTCGGGTTGTCTTGGCGGCTGACATTAATCAGCGTCTCCAACTCCTGGCGGTTTTTTTCCAGATTGCCGTCTATCCACGCGCCCATAGTCACGTTAAGGTTGTGCTTGGCGGCAATGTCAGGAATTTTGTTTTGGCCGCGCAACATACTGTAAGTACGGATGGCGAAAACTTTGTTTTCCAGCAAGGCCAAGTCCTTGTCGATATCTTCTTCGCTGACAGGGATATTGTCGCGGGGGTCATCGGTCTTGCGGGTCGGGTCGTAGGTCAAGCCCATCGTGGTTTTGGTCCACGGCTGCAACTGTAACGGGTTGTTGACAAAGCTCCAAATGCTGAAATTAATCATAACCAGCAAGGTAAGCGCCAATACGGTAGCTATTTTTGTTTTCATCGTGGGATGGGGGATTTGTTGGTTTTGTTGGGGAGGTTTTGAATCCGGCGACAATCGTTGAGGATTTTCACAAAAAGTTAAAAAAACTTCGCGCCCCTTATTTTACACGCGATAGCAGACTTGCAAGAAATTATTTGACCCTTTGGCGGTGGGGTTTATAAGGATTTTAACCTTAAATTAACCGCCTGAAAACTATACTGTTGCTGGAAAGTGGCGGCTGAGGGTGTTAACGCTTACGTCATTGATGGTCAGTGCGGCCAATGTAGTAACCTTTTTCATCATATTTACGCCCATCCTTATCGGTGCGGCCAACGTAGTAGCCTTTTTCATCGTACTTACGGCCATCGGGATCAGTACGTCCGGCATAATAGCCTTTGTCATCGTATTTACGGCCATCGGAATCGGTGCGTCCGGTGTAATAGCCTTTGTCATCGTATTTACGGCCATCGGCATCAGTGCGTCCGGTATAATAGCCTTTGTCATCATATTTGCGGCCATCCTTATCCGTGCGTCCGATAAAGTAGCCTTTTTCATCATATAACCTGTCATCGGCATACGCCACCGAAGAGACCAGCAACAGTGTGGACATAATCATCATCAAGGTTTTCATAGCAATCCTGTCAAGTTTAGGCGGTAAAAATGGCGTTACCGCTACGCCTGAGGCTTATTAAATACAAACCAAGCTGTCTGAAAACTGAATGTGACGAAGAGCGGAAAGGGGAGGCGGATAAAGTGGCAGCCGTGACAACGGCTTTAAAAAAAAGCCCCCAGTGCCTTATCCCAAAACGGGGCGATAAGGATGGAGGCTTAAGAAGGGGGATTAGTTTAAGGCGGCCAAAGGTTTTTACGCCATGGCCGCAGGCAAAGCTTAGTGCAATTGTGGCAATACTTGAGTGCCTTCAATGGCAACGGCTTTCAATTTGCTAGGATCAATGCCCAGCGTGGTCAAAATAGTAGGGGCGATTTAGACAGTTTCCACAGTGTCGGAGAGGTGATTTTATCATGATGTTATGACAAGGTGATGAATGGTGGGATAGGGCTTGCCACACCTGTTGGTAAGCTTGGCTCTGTGGCATGTGCTTTGCCATCGGGGCACCTATTATGACAATAAGGTCGAGATGGTTTCTAACGCCTATATTGATTCGCAAACGCGTCAAACAGGTAGCGGACGGTATCTGGAAAGAAATTGCCGACGCCTCCTCTAAGTGGTCTGATAAGTTAATGTTATCAGTCTGGCATCTCGAGGCCGATAGGTGGGAGGTGTCCATCCCATTGCCCTACGATAATTTCCGCGTTCCCACACTGCCCCTGTGGGTACACGCCGTGTAGCGGTATTTCCTCCCGCTATTTTTTGGCACAATAGCCCTTAAGCTCATACTTGGTCGGTACCTTAAACACGACTTGCACGCGCCCGTCCAGATGGCAGGGCAGGATGTAGCCGATGGCCCCACGGGTGCCGGCAACGAACCTAATCATGGCTTCCGCCGAGGCGACCACATAAGGCGGGGCGATGCCGTTAAAATATTGTTCATTCCAATAAGCTTCCAAGGCTTCGGGGCGGCGCTTTAACAGGGTTTCTGAAAAGGCATGGCGGATGGGGTCGTCAGAGTTCAAATTAAGCGGTATCCAGTTGGCACCGCTTTCCCCCAGCAAGATTCTGCGCAAAAAGATATTCTCCAAGCGTTTGGGGGTGGGGTCTTTAAAGGGCGTGTCGGGGCTGGTGATGACCACAATGTCATCCGCGTAGGCCGGCGCTAAGGCCAGTAGCCCCGATAATATCAATGTCCGTAGGGCTATCATCAGAAGAACATCGAAATCGAGGTGAAAAAACCACTGGGGGCGACAAGTTCGTTTTGTATGCCTAGTCGGTATTCGGCTTTTAAAACGAGCGGCACATAAGGCCGCCAGGCTAGGCCTACGACACCGATATGGGTGTCGGTGGCGATAAACTGGTGGCTGCCGTTGAGGTATTCATAACGGCCCATGGCAAACACATGTTTCGCCAGCGGGACGATACCTTGCAGGTATAGCCCTTTTTCGTGGCCTTGGCGGTCATCGGCATCACGGTAGATGGCTTCGGCGGAGACTTCGTAACCGTCTTTTTTCCACATAAAGTCCACCCCGAATAGCTCATTGCGGTCAGCTTTGGGGTACAGTTCGTAAGTGAAATCAATAATGGACAGGCCGATTTGCCAAGCCTCGGACAACTCAAAATTGACGCGCCCGCCGAAGGCGGTGTCAAAGCCCGTGTTGGCGCTGTCGAACACATCAAATTGCGAGGAATGGTCAGCGTAAATGGATATGTCCAGATTGCGTTCATTCAACTGGATGCGTTGGGTCAGCATCGCCCCGTTCAGATGGTGGCTAAACAGTTGTTCATTAGTGACCAATGGGCGGGTGGTCGTCCAGATCAGCGGGGCGGCATGGATGACATTCCAACGGCCTATGGGGGTTAAAAATTTGCCCAAGCGTAGGGTCGTGGTTTCGGTCGCCAGCCAATCCACATACAGCCGCTCGCCCCTGATCGCTTGACCAAAGCTGTTGGAGTTGGTGGTGGACAGCCAATCATCCAGCTCAATTTCAGAAAAAAACCGTAGCCGTTGCCAGGGCGACCAGGAGATCAATAGGCTGAGTTCATCCAGTTTAAGTGCGTCCGTCCGTTGTTCAGGGTGCTGGTACAAAAAGTTGGCATAGCCCCCTAGGTTGAACCCGGCCGCCGGCCAGCTAATGCCACGCCCCCAGTGGTAAGATGGCGGTATAGGGGTGTCCGCCCAACTGCTGCGGCATAGGTTTCCCAACATCAGCAACAAGGTGACACTTAATTGTAACTGCTTGACCATGACGGGTTCGGATTAATGGGCTAGGGTTGGGGAAGGGGGCGCGGTATGGTTTGTTTAAGGTTTATGTGTTTTTGGCGGGCACTATCTGTAACGTATACCCCTCAAAAGCCAGTAATACCCTTACAATAATAGCAGTTATTTTAACCGCATTCCTAAAAGGAAACGCTAATGACCATCCGTCATACCTTGTTGATGTCTTATTTTTTGATTAGCCTGGCCTCCGCCTTGCTGATTACGGTCATGATTTTTGTGCATCTTCGGGAAATTTTGTGGGTGGAAATTGACAACAAGCTCCAGTCACAAGCGTCCACTATCATGCAGCAAATTGACAGCACTTTGTTTGAGCGCTTTGAAAATATGACCATGTGGAGCCAGATGGAGGTGATGCAGGAATTGCGCGTCGATGATGTTGATAAACGTTTGGCGCATGTCCTTAACGAATTGCACAGCGGTTATGGTGGTATTTACGAACAGATTTTTGTGGCTGACCCGCATGATAAAATCATTGCCGCCAGTGACAAGAATCTGATCGGCCATTATTATCCGCGTACCGAGCCGTGGTTGACGGTAGCCCATAGGGATCATACCCACGCCCTGCATTTTTTGGATGCCCAGCATCAGCGCTTGTATTTTTCCATCCCTATCCGTGATGCGTTTAAGGCGGGGGGGGAGTTGGGGCAATTGTATGCCAGTTTCGATTGGCGGGAAATGTCGCGCCTGCTGGACACGCCCTTGCCGTTCAGTTCTAAAGATTCGGCCACTTATGCGCTGCTGGTGGACGGGGAAGGCAAGATCATCGCCACCTCGTCCTTGTTGCACCATCAGCCCGTGCAGTTTGCCAATTTGCCGGCCTTGTTGCAGAAAATGACCGGGAAATCGGGGGCGTTCACCACCACCGTGGATTTTCTGGACAATGAAGAGGTCTTGGTCGGTTATGCCAATTCGCAAGGTTATCATGCCTTTAACGGTTTTGGCTGGCGTGTGCTGATTTTGCAGCCCAGCAAAAACGCCTTGGCGCCAGCGTGGGACTTATGGGCGGCAATTTTGGTGTTTTTGGGTTTGACTTTGGTGCTGGGGATTGTCGTGTCGTTTTGGATGTCGGCAAAAATTGCCCGTCCCATTGTGCAACTGGCGCAGTTCACCCGCGATTTTATGCAGGGCAAGCCCGTGGCTCCGCCGATGGTCAAGTCCAGCAATGAAGTCACGGAATTAAGCACCCAGTTTTCCTTAATGATCGACCATCTGGAGCAATCGCGGCAGGATTTGGTGCGGGTCGCCAAGCTGGCGGTGATTGGCGAAATGGCGGCGAGCATGGCGCATGAGGTGCGGACACCGCTGGGGATTTTGCGCTCGTCCGCACAAATTTTGCAACGCGAGCCGGCCCTCAGTGACATTGGCCGGGAAATGACCGACTATATCTTAAGTGAGACCCAGCGCCTAAACGGTTTGGTCACTACTATGCTGGAGTGCGCCAAGCCCCGTCCGCCGCATTTTGTCCGCCATGATGTCCATGACATTATCCGGCATACCTTGGATTTGGTGCAAAGCCATGCGGAAATGCGCCAAGTGGCGATCACCACCGTCTTGGCTGTGAAAAATGCACAAGTGGATTGTGATAAAGATCACATCATCCAAGTTTTTTTAAATTTATTATTAAACGCCATACAACACGTTAAACTGGGCGGCCATATTCAGGTAAGCACCGCCCATCAAGCCAACACCCTGGAGATTTGTGTCAGCGATGACGGTGCGGGCATTAGCGATGCCAACAAAGCCAAGGTGTTCGAGCCGTTTTTTACCCTACGCCAAGAAGGGGTGGGGTTAGGGTTGACGGTGGTGCAGCAGATTGTCTTGGCGCATCAGGGCAACCTCTTTGTGACTGACAGCCCGACAGGCGGTGCGTGTTTCCATGTGGTTTTGCCGATTATTCATCAGGAACTTTAAATAATGCCCAAACAAACTATTCTGGTTGTCGATGACGAACCGAAAATGCGCCGTTTATTGGAAATTATGCTCACGCAAATGGAGTATTGCGTGTTGCAAGCGGCGGACGGCCAGCAAGCCTTGGCGGTACTGGCCGCCCAAACCGCCGATTTGGTCATCACCGATTTGCGGATGCCCAATTTGGACGGTATTGGCTTGTTAAGGCAATTGCGGGAAAACAATAACGACATTCCGGTGATTGTCGTGACCGCTTACGGGACGGTGGAAAGCGCCGTGGATGCCATGAAGTACGGGGCCAGCGATTACATTGTCCGCCCGTTTGAGTTAGATGCCGTCACCGCCGCCGTGCAGCGGGCGTTGCGCTTGGGCAAGATGCAGCGCGAGAACCGTTATTTGCGCCAAGAAGTGGAACAGGGTTGGCGGGGCTTTATTGGCACCAGCCCCGCCATGCAGGCGGTTTACACGCAAATCCAGCAAGTCGCGGCGACCAAGACCGGGGTGCTGCTCCAAGGTGAAACCGGTACCGGCAAAGAATTGGTGGCCAGGGCCATCCACAATGCCTCGCCACGCGCCAAAGAGTTGTTTGTGCCCATCAACTGCGCGGCGATTCCGGCGGATATTTTGGAAAGCGAGCTGTTTGGCTATAGCAAAGGCGCGTTTACTGGGGCGCATAAGGAGCGGATCGGTAAATTTGAACTGGCCGATGGCGGCACTTTGTTCCTCGATGAAATCACCGAAATGGATATTGGCTTACAAGCCAAGCTGTTGCGGGTGTTGCAGGAGCGCTGTTTGGAACGGTTGGGCAGCAACCGCACCATTAGCGTCGATGTGCGGGTGATCGCCGCGTCTAACCGTAATCCCCGGCAAGCTGTGGTTGAGCAAAAATTGCGCGAAGATTTGTTTTATCGCCTGAATGTGTTCACCATCATCTTGCCGCCGTTACGCGAGCGGCGCGAGGATATTTTACCCTTGGCCCAGTTCTTTTTGGACAAGCACGCGCGGGATTTTGGCTTTGCCGCCAACGGTATCGAAGCCGATGCCCAAGCCTGCCTAACGGCTTACAACTGGCCGGGCAATGTCCGCGAGTTGGAAAACATGATGGAACGCGCCATTGTCCTCAGCGGTGGCAAAACCATCGCTATCGGCCATTTGCCCAGCGATGTGCTGGAAGATACCACACCGCCACATCCGCCGTTACCAGGCCCTGTAGATACGGGTACAGGTATGAACCAGCAAGTTGAACAATTGGAAAAACAACTGATCCAACAAGCGTTGCACAAAACCGGCGACAACAAAGCCAGGGCCGCGCAGTTGTTGGATATTAGCGAGCGGTCATTGTGGTATAAGATCAAGAAATATTTTCCGGCCTGATGGCGATTGCCGAGATGGGCACTAAAGAATGAGCGAAAGCTTAATTGCCCATTAAGCCAATAACAGTTCCCCGCTTAGGAATGTGCAAACACGGCATAAGCAAACAGGCCATCATCGTAAGATAATTGCAAAAAAAGCAATGTTTCACTGCATTTTTCATAAATTTCTGTTAAATTCCATCTAGCCTGTAATGAATTGGTTTACAGGATGGCAGAAATTACCCGTTCCAATCTTCAGCACCCTGTTTAAGGCGGGCGCGTAAGGTCGCTTGGGCGGCTTGATTTTTGAGCGGTAATTTTTTTTAGGAACATTATTTATACGAGGAATGTTAACGATGGCAATCATTAGCGGTGATAAACAGAATAATACCCTGACCGGAACTGCCCAGTCGGACATTATTTATGGCTACCAAGGCAATGATATTTTGTCTGGCTTAGGCGGTAACGACAGCCTATATGGCGGCAATGGCAATGATGTGTTGGTGGGCGGTTTGGGTGACGATAACTTGAGTGGTGGTAGAGGTGCGGATACTTTCCTCTTTGCTAACGGTGACGGCATAGACACCATTTATGGAAATGATGCTTCTCAAGATATTGTAAAGTTTAGCAATGTTGCATCCACGGATGTGACAGGGTTTTATGACGATGGCGTGAGCAACAGCTTGGTTTTGGCCTATGGCAATGGCAATCAGATCACCGTCAATAATTTTTTTGCTGATAGTACCTACGCAATCGACCAATTCCGATTTACGGACACCACTTGGACGCTGGCTTATATTGCCGCACATCACGAAGGTACTGCGGGCAATGATAACTTATTGGGAATTTATACTGAAAGCAATGTCATTAACGGTTGGGCGGGTGATGATGCCATTTATGGCGGTAGTCTGGCCGATACGCTGAACGGCGGCGATGGTAACGATAGCCTTGCAGGCAGTTGGGGTAATGATACCTTGGACGGCGGTGACGGCAATGATACCCTCAATGGCGGCAATGGCAGCGACACGCTGGTTGGTGGCAATGGCGATGATACGCTGTTTGGCGGCAATGGCAGCGATATTTTCATTGGTGGGCTGGGCAAGGACATTAGCGTCCTAGGTGAAGAAAGGGGGATGCCGGATGTGGTGAAGATCAGTGCCGGTGATAGCTTGATCGGTAGCTATGACGTGGTCTATAAGTTTACGTTGGGTAAAACCAGCGCCTCTGACCAATTGGATTTGGATAGCACGGCTATCGCCGCCGATACCACGGGCGTTAATGGCATAGATTCCGGTATGATCCACAGCCATGCCATCAGCCATGGCATCATCAGTTTTGATGATGCGGACACTTACAGTTCGCCTTTAACCCTGCAAGGTCGGGATTTAAGCGTCGTTTTCACTTATCTGCAAACCAATTTGACCCATGGTGAAACGGTCGCCTTTACGGATATTGGCAATACTTATGTGTTTCAAGATGAGGGTGTGCTTGACACGGTTGTGCAACTGACTGGAGTGAGCGCCACCCAAATGGCTAACGCTCCGGTTGCCGGTGGCGTTTGGTTGGTTTAATCTTGAGGTCGCCGCTTTTGGGTTACGGGCGGCTGTTCGGTAATGTAGGGCAGGCTTTGCCCTACATGTCTCCCCTAATCAGCCGCAGACACGCGGCTTAACCTATTACGGTTTCCGGCACAGTGCCATCTGAGCGCACGATACCGGAAGCCATCCCCGCACTGTCCCTTAGTTAATCACCAAGCTTTTGGCTAAGACAATGTTAGTGGCCTTGTCACGAAGCCCCTTCCATTCCGCGACCATGCCGACTTTAATTTGTGTGGCATGGAGGGTATAAAGGGTGTTGCTGTCCCAAATGATTCTTTTACTGCCAACAAAAACGTAGTGGTCACCAAACGCGGTGATTTTCTTGCGGCCTTCATCCTTAACCGTGTAATTGCCGACAGTGGGCGCAGGTTTTACTGTCATCGACGTTGCATAACAACCGGATATGGCATCCAACGTGCCAGTAAAATCAACCAGTTCCCCAGTCACAAAGCCTGTGGTGCCACCTGTAAATGTGGTGCCGGCCGCCGTTGGCGTGTACCAGACATGGTCGGCAACATTCAGGCCACCATTGACAACGATAAAATTACGGCCCACCGAGGTGATGACCGCATCTTTGTTGGTGCAAGTGGGGGGTGCGGCCGGATTGATAACGACCGTGTAAGCATGGCTTGCCGTTGCTTGGGTGCTGTCGGTCAGGCCAATGTTGACGCTGTAAGTGCCGACTGTGGTGGGTGAGCCGGACACTATGCCGTTACTGAACAGCAGTCCGGCGGGCAAGCCGGTGGCTGTCCAGTTATAAGGCGGTGTGCCGTTGGTGACGGTCAGGCTGGTGTTATAAGCGGTTCCGACCGTACCGTTAGGAAACGTGCCGTTGATGTTGAGGGTGACAGGCGGCGGATTGTTGGTGTCCTGGCTAATTTGCCACCACGAGCCATCAGTATGGGCAGGGTTGATGATGCCGCCGTAGGAAGACGCATAAGGTTGCCCGTTACCCGCCAAGGTGCAGTTGGCACCCACAGGGGCGTTGGCGCAGCTGCTGTAAAAATTGATTATGGTGGCTTGTTCGTAATTGTACGCGCCCGTGACCAAGCCAATAGCACCCGGAATGTCCGAGCCAGGAATGAACACGAGGGTGTTCATCGAGTAAGCTTGGGTGTCCGTGCCTTGCATGGTGGGGGCTTGTCCGGTCAGATTATTGGAACCGCCTAAAATATCCCAGGCATCGATATTGCCGGCGCTATCGGTATGGACTTGAAAAGTCTCGATAGGGACGTTTAGCCCGGGCACGATGCCATTGGCATTGAGCACGCTGACATAGCCGCTGACGACATTTGCGGAAGCTTGGGTGATATAGCTTTTGGACGGCAGCAGCGGGGTCGAGGTGGCAAAGCTGATCGACAGGTGATCCCCCAAACCGGTAAAGTTGGGGCCATTGTAAGTATAGACGGTGTTGCCATAAGCTAATGCTGACATGCAGAGCATGAAAGGGGCCAAGAGTAGGGGGGATGGGTTTTTCATAATGGGTATCCTGATGGGTGCGGTGAAGACCATATCCCTTACGCAGCAACCATGCCATATCGGTGGCTTGGCGGCTAACCCGCATCAGTTCTGGAGTGGCGGTCTTGGTTGTGGGTGGTTGGCGGGGTATATGCCGCAAGTTTTGTATGGTTTATAGGCCGGGCATACTTATTTTGCAGGTTTTTGCCGGATAGCTGCAAATGTGGTAAGGATAGCCCAGAGCAAGCACTTAAATAAAACCTATCCAACGCGTCATTTTTTGGCTATTGCGCTAAGTTTTAAATCTATTGGAGTAAAATGGCTTTTAGCCATTTTACAGGTTTATAAGTTGGCAGATGCCCTAAGCCAAATTTTTTGCCTTCCCGTTGCACAAGGCCGCAGTTATGGTGGATGTGCTTGGCGGTGAAACTATCTTAGGGCTTAATAAGTCGTATAAAAACGTTGCTAAAGCCTTGGTGGCTTGGGCGTGATGTGGACAGGGCGTTATTTTTTGGGGTGCTTATGATAAAGCTGTTACAAACAATCGGGCTGTTGTGTTGTTTGCCGGCACTGGTGCTGGCCGCCCCGTTATCGGGTGAAGATGTCAGGTGGCTTAACCGCGTTACTTATGGCATCAACAGCGAGACGCTGGACAGGTATGCCGTACAGGGTCGGGCAACCTATCTGAACCGACAACTGCAAAATACGGTCGATGACCATCTGCCAGCCCGGGTGGCGGATTTGATCGCCGCCATGCGGATTTCCGTGGAACCTGTGAAAATGGAAATGTTGGCGATGCAGGAGAACAACCGTAAGATTGACCAATTGCCCCTTGAGCAACGCCAGCAAGCGAAAATGGAGGCCAACCAACCTATCGGCCAGATGATGATGGAAGTGATGCACCGGCATCTGTTCCGTGCGGTTTATTCGCCCGCGCAAATTAAGGAGCAAATGGTGTGGTTTTGGTTTAACCATTTTAATGTGTCCAGGGATAAGTCACCGGTGGTTAAAATGTTGCTCGCCGATTATGAAGAACGGGCTATCCGCCCTTATGCGCTGGGTAAGTTCCGGGATTTGCTGATGGCGACCTTGCACCATCCGGCGATGCTGGTGTATTTGGACAATACCCAAAATGCCGTCAATAAGGTTAATGAGAACTATGCGCGGGAGCTGATGGAGTTGCATACCTTGGGCGTGGCCGGTGGCTATTCGCAACAGGATGTGCAGGCTTTGGCGCATATCCTGACCGGCGTCGGCATGAATTGGACGGATAACTTCCCTAAATTGAGCCCAAAAATGGCCGCGTACTACCGCCATCTGGACGGGTTTGAGTTTAACCCCAACCGCCATGATTTTAGCGACAAGGTTTTTCTGGGCAAAACCATTAAGGGTGATGGCTTTGCCGAAGTGGAACAGGCGGTGGATATGCTGGTACGGCATCCATCGACAGCGCGGTTCATCAGCCAAAAATTGGCGACCTATTGGGTGGCCGACACGCCATCACCTGAGTTGGTGGCGAACATGGCAAAAATGTTTCAGGCGACCAATGGCGATATTGCCGCCGTGCTGCGGGTGCTGTTCGAGTCGAAAGCCTTTGCCGACTCCTTAGGCGGCAAGGTAAAAGACCCGTTCCAGTATGTTGTTTCCGCGTTGCGTTTTGCCTACGAAGACCGTCCGCTTACGAGTATGAAGCCGCCTGTCAATTGGCTGAATGAGTTGGGCGAGCCACTGTTTGGCCGTCTTACGCCAGATGGTTTTGGCCTGACGGCCAAAGATTGGTTAAGCCCTGGGCAATTGACGCGGCGTTTTGAGATCGCCCAGCGCATTGGGGGCGGCAAAACCCCGTTGTTCGGGGCGGATGTTGACCCGAAAACCTTGACCGCGCCGGTCTTGGCAAACCGTTTGTATTATCTGGCGATAGAGCCGTATTTGTCGGTGCAAACCAAAAATGCCTTAGCAAAAGCGGTGTCGCAGACAGAATGGGACACGTTTTTATTGTCCTCACCTGAGTTTATGTACCATTAACCTTGCTTTTGGAAATGCCTTAACAATAATGAACAAGCGCCCATCCGTTTCGGGTTGGTCTATGAGTTGGAGCCTGTGATGAACCGTCGATTATTCCTTAAATCCTTAGCGGCCACAATGGGCGCCTTGAGTTGGCGTTCGGGCCTGTATGCCGCCCCTGCCACGGACAGCCGTTTTTTGCTGGTGTTTTTGCGCGGCGGTTATGATGCCGCCAATATCTTGATACCCCATGGCAGCAACTTTTACTATGAAGCCCGCCCGACATTGGCGATTGCCAAGCCCGACCCCGCCAACCCCAAAGCCGCGTTGCCCATCAATGCCGATTGGGGCTTGCATCCGGCCTTAAAAGACAACATCTTGGCGTTGTTTAACCAAGGCCAAGCCGCATTCATCCCGTTTGCGGGCACGGATGACCTGACCCGCAGCCACTTTGAAACCCAAGACAGCATTGAATTCGGGCAGCCCTTAGGTGGGCATATTGACTATAGCTCAGGCTTTTTAAACCGATTGGTAGGGGTGTTGTCAGGCACACGCGGGGTGGCGTTCACCGATGATTTGCCAATTGTCTGCAAAGGCCCGGCAAACATTCCTAATGTCTCCCTAAAAAGCAATAACAAAAAAATCTTTGATGCCCGCCAGTCGGCTATTTTGGCGGAAATGTACCAACAGCATCCCTTGTATCAGTACGTTCAGGAAGGCATGCAAATGCGTGATGAAGTGGCGCAAGATTTGGCGCAAGAAATGGAGATGGCCAGCCGTGGGGCGATACCGTCCAAAGGCTTTGCCACCGAGGCCCAACGCATGGGCTTGCTGATGCGCGATAAGTTTAACATTGGTTTTGTCGATGTCGGTGGTTGGGACACCCACTTTGCCCAAGGCGGTGCTGAAGGGCAACTGGCTAATAAGATGACTAACTTAGGCGAAGGCCTAACAGTTTTTGCCAAGACTATGGGGCCGCTCTGGCAAAAGACCGTGGTGCTGGTGATTTCTGAATTTGGCCGCACCTTTCGCGAAAATGGCAACAAGGGCACCGACCACGGGCATGGCACGGTGTACTGGGTGCTGGGCGGCGGCATTAAGGGTAAGCAGATAGTGGGCGAGCAACTGCGCGTGGAGCAGAAAACATTATTGGAAGACCGCGATTTCCAGGTGCTCAACGACTACCGCAGCATCATGGGCGGCTTGTTCCAAAGCCAATTTGGCCTGTCCGCCCAACAAGTGCAGACCGTGTTCCCCACCGCCAAACCCGTATCATTAGGGCTGTTATAGCTAAAGCGCAATAAAATGATGTCGTTCGTGGTGAGCTTGTCGAACCACCATAGCCCTTCGACAAGCTCCACCACAAGGGTGGTCTGAGGACAGGCGAACGGCTTTAGAATCAATTTATACTGCGTTAGCTATATAACAATCCCCCTACCACTCAAACAGCTTCCAGACATTCACATAACTGCCCCTGTCCAAGTCGCTGTTGCGGGTATCAAACAAACCATCACCATTACTGTCGAGAAAATAATAGGCAGGGCCAATATCAGGGACGATCTTGACCATATACAGCCGCCCGCCCCGGCGATACTCTTGGATAATCTTTTTGCCGCTACGCAAGATAGTGATTTCCGGCTCCATATTTTCGCCGCTTTCCACCTGTGCCGGAGGCTGGGGGGCATCCGGCACATTTTCCAGCGTGGGCGGGGTCTCATCCGCCGCCAGAGCATAAACGGGAGAGAGCATAACAATCAGCAAAATAAGACGGCGCATAAGACAAGCCTCCAGCAAGGTTAAAACGGAGCCTATCTTATTACAGTTTTTACTTATTTGCTGGATTACCGTGCCGGAGGCGTTTGAAGGAATTCTTTCCAGATACGCCCTCCCCCCCTAAAAGCGGCAAAGCAGAACAACATAGCCGTTAGTCTAGCACTATCAAGCCATATTTGGCCTGCCGTTTCTTACCCAGCTCATAACCATAAAGCAATTTAAAAATATCATTTTTCGCTTCCAGCCAATCCAGCAACTCATAACCTGGCGAAAAATTGCGTTTTTCGGCGCGGTAATAAGCCGCCTCCGCGATCATTTCATCCAAATTATCAGGCAATGCACAGACAGGCGCCGCCGGACGTACCCAATTAAAACCCAATTTAAACAAATTGATAAGCTCCTGTGGTGAATCGCCGTTAACACCGATGGCTACAGGCTCGCGCTCATTGAGCGTGCCCAGCAAACGGTCCCAGATAGACAACGCCGCGCCATAATTGCTGTCATGCTCATAGCGCTCAGTGGAATGGTGGGCGCGGTGCAGATAAGGCACAATCAGCAACTTACCCAGCCATTTTTCGCCGAGAAAGGCGATATTGGTATGGTGGAACAAGGTCAACACCGTAATCAGCAACTCGTTGGTCAGCATCATCAACTGGGCAACGCCCAACACCACCACATACCCCGCTTTCAGCGCATTAGTGATAAGCAACTCCAAAATGTGTACCCGCAACGCCGTGGACGTATTCAAATACGGATCATTATGGTGGACACGGTGGAACAGCCACAGGCCATCAAAACGATGGCACAGCCGATGCCAAAAATACAGCAACAAATCCAGCGCCAAAAACGCCGTGACCATTTGCGCGGCAGGATGGCTGATATAACGTAACAAACCCTGTCCTGCATACTGCTCGGCCAGCAAAAACAACGATGACACCGACAGCAAGGACAGCAGCGTGTTGTTGACGACAAACAAGCCTAGATTGGTCGCATAAGAACCCCGCCGTTGCAGAGGGTCTTTACGATGAGGGAACAGCTGTTCCAGACCGTAAAACAGCCCGAAAAAAACCAGCAAAATAACCGCGACCCCGTTCGCCGACAAGGTGGCGGGCCAATCAATAGCACCTAAAAACGTCATTAATTCTAACATGGGAGAATCCTCCAGTAAGGCAGATGCAACTTCAAGACCTAGCCATCAGCATAAAAGGGCCTGATGACAAAGCCATGACACCAGTGTCCGGCACGGTACGCCGACACCTTATGGTCAAGAAACGCATCTTGGTAAAACACTTCAACTTAAAAGCAGCAATATATGCGCCAAAAGCCTAATTTCAAGGGTTTTTCGCGTAAAGCCACCGATAACTGCGGAAGGCTTCACAAAAAATAGCCTATCACAGCATTTGTCGGGGCTAGTGCAGGGTGGCGAGGGGCTAAACATGTATCAAGTAGGTGCAATTGTGCCTCAAATTGTACCGAATCAGTGTAACACAGTTGTCATTATTTACCATAACAATACATATTATTGTCAAAATGGCACGGCAGTGGTGGCAGGGCAGCAGGGTTCGGGCAGGGGATGTGCATCAGCATAGGCTTGGGCGGTTATTCACCTATCGTTCCCACGCTCCGGCGTACCCTCAGTACCCACGGGGCATAAAGGGCATAAATCACTGCCATTAAGTTAAGGAATGCTATTTTTATTCAATAACATAGAAAACGCTATTGAGTTAAGGTCGTAGTAAGTTAATCCGTTCGTGGTGAGCCTGTCGAACCATGACCGGATTAACCGTTCACCCTTCGACCAGCTCAGGGCGAACGGTTAATCCTATCTTGTTGAAATTATAGGCACAAATCCTTAACTTAATGGCAGTGATTTATGCCCTTTATGCCCCGTGGGTACTGAGGGTACGCCGGAGCGTGGGAACGATATGAATCGGGCTGGCTAATTTTTCAGCATGGCGCGAAGGTCTTTCATCAGGCGGTAAAGGGTCAACGGTTCGCCGGGGAATGGTTCAAATCCAAGATAGGCATAGAACCCCTTAGCAGCCTCGTCTTTGGCATGAACCAGTAAGGCCCGGACTCCGGCAATATCGGCCACTTGCAGGGTGCGGCGCATGGCATCCGTCACCAAGGCGGCGCCCAGCCCTTGGCCTTGCCGTGTCCTATCAACCGCCAAACGGGCCAGCAACATGACAGGGACAGGGTGACGCGGCAGGCCTTTGGCGAGCCGTTCCGGCACGCCTTCATAGGCCACATCGCCCACAACAAGCGTGTGATACCCGACAATGGCTGTGTCCACGACCGCCACATAAGTCTGTGAGATGGCCGCGCGTTGGCCGGATAGGGCATGTAACCGAATGAAGGTGTTCAGCCCTGCATGGCCACAATCAAAATGGCTGGGATCATGCTGGGCCGTTAATTTGGCAATGGTTGGCTTGGTGGTTTTCTCCATCTGGAAAGGTTAATCCAAGAGGGAAGGTTCATTCAATAGCCGCTCCATCCGCGCATGGCTGCGGGGTGGCGCATCTAAAGCCGCCATAAAAGCCTCCCATTGTTCGGCGTTCAAGCTAAAGCGCGAGCGTTCGGCCAGCACGGCGCTGGCCGAATTTAGCGCGCTTTCCAGCACGAATTGGCTGATGGTGGTATGACGTTGCTTGGCGGCTTGCTGCAATATCTGCTTGGCCTCCGGCGTGATGCGGATGTCCAGTTTTTCGGAACGGCTTGATACGGTTGGCATGGGGTTGTCCTCTTCAGGGTCAGTAATCCAAGAAAATTTAGCATACTGTACGGACATTGACCAGACAAAGGTGCGGGATTGTTGAGCAAAGGCAGGATTTATTTTGTGCTTGCCAGTGCGGTCATAGTTGACTACACTGGCAAAGAGGATTATCAAAGCATGAAAAAAACCACACGCCCCATTTCATGGGTCAAAGCCGCCCGGAAGGCGTTTGACGAATTTCCTATGTCTGTGCAAACGGATGCCTTACGCGCCTTGACCATCGCCGCCGATGGCCGCATGAGCGGACAGGTGAAACCGCTAAAAGGCTTTGATGGCGGGGTTATAGAAATCGTCCTTCCGTCAGTGGGGACGCTTTCCGCGTCGTGTATGCCGTGCAAATAGGGGATGCGGTGCGGGTTATCCATGCGTTTCAAAAAAAATCAACGCAAGGCATCAAAACCCCCAAACATGAAATAGACCTCGTGCATGAACGCCTGAAACGCTTAAAGGAGGCACTGCGATGACTGACGAACCTTTTGAACTTATCCACGGTAGCGGTAACGTATTCGCTGACTTTGGCTATCCCAACGCCGCTACCGAACAGCTTAAGGCTTTGCTGGCCGCTGAAATTATCGGCGTTCTGGACGATAGCGCCCTAACCGTCCGCAAGGCCGAAGCAATGACCGGCATTGCCGCCGCTGACTTCTCGCGCATCCGCAAAGCCAAACTCGCCCGCTTCACCATTGATCGGCTGATGACAATTCTCAGTCGTCTCGATCAGGATGTGCAGGTGCAGGTGACTGTCCGCCCTCACCGCGTAGCGGTAAACGAAACACCCGTTACCCTCTAATCGCACTGGCGTTTTTCAAACCACACCGCCCTTGTGAATGCGCCGAATGGCCGTAACTTAACAGGCGGTGCAATACGGCTATCGCCTCGCACTCTAGGGAGTGCCGCCTTACCGCGTGTATAATCAGTTGTTAGACCCCGACACGGCTTTTTATGATAACGCTCAATGATCTTGAAACAGTTGCCCAAGCACGTTTACTCGATGCAAAAGCTTTGATAGAGGCTTGACGCTATGAGGCTGGACGCTATGACGGTGCGATTTATATTGCTGGCTATGCAATAGAATTGTCGCTAAAGGCAAGAATTTGTAAAACGCTGCAATGGAGGGGCTTTCCTTCTTCTAGTAGAGAGTTTGACGACTACAGAAGCTTTAAAGTGCATGATTTGGATGTATTGTTGCACCTGTCGGGCATAGAAAATGAAATTAAGCAAAATCATCTGGCTGACTGGTCAAATGTAATTGCTTGGGATTCAGAAAGCCGCTATAAAACAAGCCGTTCAGTTTTAGAATCAGAGGCTAGAACGATGTTAAATTCTGTAGAGAGGTTGATGATAGTATTATGAATTCACTTGCTCAAAAAATGACGGTTGTTGAACAAGAGTTGGCGGCTGAACAAGGTGATTTTACTTTGTTTGCCCTATTTTTAAGGGAGAACTCACCCGGACTATGGGATGTGATAGTTTCCGCCCCTTGGATTGATGCAAATAGAGAAACAGGTTTAAACACAGTAGTTGCTAAGGTAAAATGTGAATTAAGAGCTAAATAGAAGCCAAGGCATGTATGGCGTTAAACTATTGGGGAAGACATCACCCAACCCCAACAGCGGAGTGCCCCATGCCCTGGCAAGAACGATTAATAACAATTTA
>JAQTNZ010000006.1 GCA_028713595.1 Methylovulum sp.
TTTCCCCAAACAATCGGGAAGCGAGACCGCCGCCAGCACCACCGGACAAATTCTGGCGATTGCCGAAAAATTGGATACCCTGACCGGCATTTTTAGCGCGGGGCTGATACCGACTGGCGATAAAGACCCTTATGCCCTGCGCCGTGCCGCTTTGGGCACGTTGCGGACGATGATAGAAAACGGCTTAAGCCTGAATATCCCTGAGCTGTGCGCCTTGGCGCTGGAGCAGTTCCCGCACGATTTCGACCAGGCCGCCACCCATAGCGCCGTGGTCGAGTTTATTTTTGACCGCCTGAAAGGCTATTGTCTGGATAAGGGGTACAGCGCCGATGAGTTTGATGCCGTGATGACTTTAGCCCCTGCCGAGCCGTTGGATTTTATGCAGCGTATCGCCGCCGTCAAAGCCTTCCGGCAACTGCCCGAAGCCTACAGCCTCGCGGCGGCGAACAAGCGTATCCGCAATATCCTGAAAAAATCCGACACCGCCCCTGCCGACAGTGTCGGTGAACTGAGCGAAGCCTCAGAAATCCAATTGCTGGCCGCCGCGCGGCAATCCGCCCAAGACATCCAGCCCTTATTGGCACAGCGTGATTATCAGGCGACCCTAAACCGCTTGGCGGGCCTTCGTAATGAGGTCGATGCGTTTTTTGATAATGTCATGGTGATGAGCGATGATCTGGCCTTACGCGCCAACCGTCTGGCCTTGCTGGAATTGTTGTCCGCACAATTTTTGACCTGCGCCGACTTGGCAAAATTGCAATCATGACCCACACTGCCGCCGCCATCAAGCCAGTAGGCAGAGGCCGCCCTGATGGACACTAACCGCTTCGTGTTATTGGATCGTGATGGCGTGATTAACTATGATTCCGAGGATTTCATCAAGTCCCCGGACGAGTGGTTGCCCATCGCGGGCAGTTTGGAAGCCATCGCCCTGCTTAACGCGCATGGCTACCAGATTGCCGTCATCACCAACCAATCCGGCTTGGCGCGGGGGCTGTATGATATTGCCATGCTTACGCGCATCCATGACAAAATGCACCGCTTGACCGCCGAACACGGCGGCACTATCACGGCGATTTATTTCTGTCCGCACGGCACTGACAGCACTTGCGACTGCCGCAAGCCCAAACCGGGCTTATTGTTGCAATGCGCCGCCGAACAGCGCATCAACCTGTCCGAAACCGTGTTGATCGGCGACTCGTACCGCGACCTGCAAGCCGCGATAGCCGCCGGGGCCTTGCCTATTTTGGTAAAAACCGGCAACGGCGAACAGACTTTAAACGAACACCCCAACCTTACCACTCCTGTTTTTGACACTCTTTATGACGCAGCCAAACACCTCGTATCAGGGCAATAAACTCAAGCTTTACTTAGGGTCAACCGCACTTTTTGCCTGGATCATGCTCACCCCGTTTGTTTTCGGCCCCTTAGTCATAGCCTGCGCCCTCTTCCCGTTTTGGGTACGCTATAAAATCGCCAATTTCTGGGTCGGCTCCATCCTCTGGGTAGCCAAGGTTTGTTGCGGGATACATCACGAAGTGGAAGGTTTGGAACATATCAAGGACATCCCCGCCGCCGTGGTCCTCTGCAAGCACCAATCCGCCTGGGAAACCCTAGCCTTAAGAAAAATACTGCCCCCCCAAACCGCGTTATTGAAACGCTCGCTACTGTGGCTGCCGCTCTGGGGCTGGGCGTTGGCGACCTTAAAACCGATTGCCATCGACCGTAGCCAACAACGCGCCGCCCTGCGGGTCTTGCTGAAAAAAGGCGGCCAATACTTAAATGAAGGCCTCTGGGTCGTGGTGTTCCCCGAAGGCACCCGCACCGCCCCAGGCGAGGTGAAAAAATTCAACGCGGGCGGAGCCATGCTCGCCGAGAGATCAGGCTACCCCGCCATCCCTATCGCCCTCAACTCAGGGCAATACTGGCCGCGCTACAGCTTTTTGAAATATCCCGGCACCATCAAGGTGAAAATAGGCCCGGCCATTGCCACCGCAGGGCGCAAAGCCAACGACATCAACGCCGAAGCGGAGCAATGGATAATCAATGCCATGGCGGAACTGTAGGCGGCTTATGAAAAAATCGACCCATACCCCTGCGCAAGCAAAACTTGCGGGTATAATGGTCAAGACCCCTCAAAATGACAACAACGGTAAAATCCAGATGAAAAAACGACTGCTTATTGCGTTAACGCCCTTCTTATTGACCGCGTGCGCCGATAAACAACAATACCAAGACGCCGTCTTGGCGCGTATCCAAAAAGATCAAAAATTACAAGAAGAACAGCATCTTAAGGATTATAAAATCGACATCGAAAGACTGGCGAAATGCGTGGTGGACACCAGCGGCAACAAAATGCCCGGCATCATCGCGTTCGACCCGCAACGGCTGGCCGCCTACCGCAACTACGCCAAAATGGTCGGCATGACTTCATCGCCCGACCCTAAGAAAACCTTGGAAGAGTTGCGCACCGAGTTTGGCTCACCCAAAGAACTGGCCGAAGCCAACGCCAACTTTACCGAAAGCATGTTGGACTGTTACTCGGCGATGGTGTCAGAAACCGAACCTGAGATGAAATAAGGCTAAGATTTGGAAGGGGGTTTCCGCTTAGGCGGGAACCCGTGGCTAACGTTTGATAGGATGATAGTGGCTAGGTGAAGTGTTCTTCGTTTAGCAATGCGACAGAGTGCAAACGCGCAAATTTTTTATCAAAGGTAAACAGTTGATGTGCGTTTTCTAAACAATCGGACAAAATGAGGTAATCGGAAAAATCGGCGTGGTGCGTTTCAAACGTTGCCAGAGCCGTGTCAAATTGTGTTTTGTGTTGCAAAACAAAAAGCGGGGATTTTTGTAGATGCTTTAATGCGGTAAGCACAGCAACTTTATCGAATTGGTAAGCTTTTTCCAAAACCCAAACCGTTTCCACCTGTACAATTTGTGGTACATAAACGCGTTGGGCGCGTTTTAACAGAGCCTTAGCTAAAGCGACTTGAGCTTGAGCGGTGGAATCATTCACCAATAAACGTACCAATATATTGGTATCAATAGCAATCATAGGCTCCCGCCACGGCTTTTAATCGCTTCATCCATTTGCTCTAAACTAACGCCGTGTGGGGCGGTCAATATACCGCAGGCTTGCTCAATCTCGGCATCGGTCAATTCATTCCCTTGAGCCGTTGCCGTGGGAAATAAATAACGCGCCTCTAAAAAGCAAATAAAATCCAAAACTTCTTTTTGCAAATATTCCGGTAAACACTGGCTGTGTGTCGTGATTGCATTGATATGATTCATATAACTACCCCAAGCTTACGCCACTGATAATCTTAGATGTCCCTTACATTGATGGTGGCGGGCAGAAACAACCTGCCCGCCCTACGCCGCTGAACCTATTCCTCAGCCACCCGCCCCTGCCCTTCCAAAAACTCCATAATAGCAAACATCAGCTCCCTAGTCCCACTACCGTTAATCGCGGCGATCTTAAAGACCGGCCCTGTCCATTCCAGCTCATCAATAATGGCTTGGCAGCGCTCTTGTGCTTCTTCTGGGCTTAAGCGGTCGATTTTATTCAACACCAGCCAGCGCGGTTTGTGGGCGAGGTTGTCGCTCCATTTTTCCACTTCGCGGATGATGGTTTGTGCCGATTCCACCGGCGATTCGGTTTCGTCATAAGGGGCGACATCAACCAGGTGCAACAACAGGCCGGTGCGTGACAAATGCTTGAGAAACTGCAAGCCCAGGCCAGCACCTTCCGCCGCACCTTCGATTACGCCCGGAATATCGGCAATGACAAAACTGCGCAGGTCATCAACGCGGACTACGCCCAGATTCGGGTGCAGCGTGGTGAACGGATAATCGGCGACTTTAGGCGTGGCGGAGGACACCGCACGGATCAGGCTGGATTTGCCCGCGTTGGGCATCCCTAACAGCCCGACATCGGCGATTAAGGTCAACTCCAGACGTAACTGGCGGTACTCGCCCGGCGTGCCTTTGCTGGCCTTTTGCGGGGCGCGGTTGATACTGCTTTTAAAGCGGGTGTTACCCAGGCCATGAAAGCCGCCTTGGGCGACCAACAACGTTTGTCCCAAGCGGGTCAAATCGCCAATGACTTCATCAGTGTCAGCATCGGACACTTGCGTACCCAGCGGCACACTGACATAACAATCTTCGCCCTTTTTGCCCGTGCATTTGTTGCCCATGCCTTTTTGCCCCTTTTCGGCCCTATGGACGGCATGGTAGCGGAAATCGACCAAGGTGTTGATGTTCTCCACGGCAATCAGGTAAACGCTGCCGCCATCGCCGCCGTCACCGCCATCGGGGCCGCCTAAGGGGATATATTTTTCACGGCGAAAGCCGACCGCACCATTGCCGCCATCACCCGCTTCAACGCGAATTTCCGCTTCATCAACAAATTTCATAGTTGCTCACACTGTAAAGCCAGACTGTAAAAACAAAAAAAGCCCCGCCATGCAAACAGCGGAGCTTTTATAAAGATGCAAGGTCGTTGCACCTGGGCAGGAAGACTTTCCCTGCGGCATCGGATATGACCGATGGCTTTTTGTTATGTGCCATCAATCCAAAAGGTGACGGATTGTGCATATACATGATGGCGCGGCCTAGAAACCCTTGGCACACCACCTAACAACTAAGCCAAGCCCTAGCAAAGGCTTCTTGGCCTGTCTTAAAAAATTCAATGCTAAACGGCACGAAGCCATGCAGCAGAAACAGCAAGGCACTATCGCGCCATTTTAAGTCACCGACCAGCGCGACCCCGTCAACATGTTGTTGCAGGAACTCATCATCCTCATCGTCATCCCAATTGACAAACGTTGCTATATTGAGAAAGCCCTCATCAATGAGGATCAGGACTTTGGCGCGGCCATGACGCTTGATAAAAGCGACTACCTGTTTTTTTATAGCGTCCGCTTCGGTGCGCACCAACACGCCGGCAACATGGACTATCACTAAATTATTTTCTTCAAACTCAACTGTCAATGCCATCAGCACCACCTTGTGGTTTACAGAAATAATATAGAAAAACGCAAGGTTAGGGACAGGTAGCCTTAGTGCGCTTGGCATTAAGCCAAGCCATACCGTTTTTAAGCGGCGGCGGCAACGGCCTCGGCAACGATGCTGACAAATTTACGGTTTTTAGGGCCTTTGACCTGAAAAACGACTTTGCCATCAGCGGTTGCAAACAAGGTGTGGTCTTTGCCACAGCCGACGTTAACGCCTGCATGGAAATGGGTGCCGCGTTGGCGGACAATGATGTTACCCGCGGTGACTGATTCGCCGCCATAACGTTTTACACCTAACCGTTGCGCATTTGAGTCGCGTCCGTTACGGGTACTACCACCAGCTTTCTTATGAGCCATTTCTTTAACTCCCGATTATGCAGAAATGCCAGTGATCTGGACTTCTGTGTAATATTGACGATGACCCATGTGTTTCATGTGGTGCTTACGCCGTCTGAATTTAATGATTTTGATCTTTTTATGTCTGCCTTGAGACATAACGGTCGCCGTCACTTTACCGCCTTCGATAAACGGCAAGCCGACTTGCACCGAATCACCGGACTGGATCATGAGCACCTTGTCAAATTCAACGCTATCGCCAGCGCCCAATTCCAGTTTCTCTATTTTTAAGGTTGTACCCTCTTCAACGCGGTACTGTTTACCACCTGTTTGAATTACCGCATACATTTGCGTAAGCTCCGTCAAGCATTAATCTGTTAAAAAATCAGTCCGCCATTATATGACGGCAACACGCTTAAGTCAATGGAAGTTTTATAAAATTCAAGCAGAACGGCTTGTCGGGGCTTACATAGAAGCCCCAAGACGTTGCCGTGCAACGTCCCTACAAAGGCCTTCCCGCGCCCCGCAGAACGGTAGGGGTTTGCTGCATAAGCCCGCTTAAATCGGCAACGCCGCAAACGCGTCCAAATCGTCAACGGCGGTGGCGGTGCGGCGGATTAGCTCCAGATTGCTGTCGGTCGGCATCATATCCCCCACCGCCAGTGTCACCACCATCGCCTCGAACGCATACACCAGATGCGCCCGATAGCGTTCATCGAGCGTTTCCGCCGCGATGTCGGTAATGCCATAAGCCGTCAGTTGCTGCGCGTAGCGGGCCAGCAAGGCGTTTTCGTGTAAACGCCGTTGCTCAGGGGCCAAAGCCGTGGCGAGAAAATAGGCGACATCGCTGACCCCTTCGCCCACACGCACCAACTGCCAATCCAACAGCCCCGCACGGTTGTGTTGCCAAAACAAATTGCCCGGATGGCAATCATGATGTACCAGAGTTTGTGGCCTTGCCGATAAAAAACGCATGGCGCTGCGGCGGTTACGCGCATAATGCAAGGCCCCGCGCTGTAGCTTGGCCGGAACCGACCCATCAGAGCGGTTAAGCCCTTGGCGCATCAGCGGCACGGCCAGCACCGTGCCTAAATGGTCTTCCACCTGCCGCACCCTACCCGCCAACCAGCGGTAATGCGGAATGCTGCCGGGCTTGTGCCAGAAACGGGCGTGGAACCGCGCCAGCCCATCAATCACCAAACGGGCTTGGGCCAGCGATAACACATCATGGGTATCACCCGCCTGCGCCCCGTGTTCTTCAATATCAGCCAGCACCAAGATGGAACCCAAGCCCCAGCGGCTTTGCGCCGCCAAGCACACGGGCAAGGCAATCGGCACCGCTTTGGCAAGCTCTTGGTAAAAACGGATTTCGGTTTCCAGCAACTGTGGCAACGCGGTGATAAACCGCGCCCGCCACGCCAAGGACGGCAATTTGACAAACCAACGGCGCGGCAAGGCGCTGTCGGACTGGTAAGCGAGCGCCAAGCGGATGCGCGTGGTCGTGCCCACCTCCACCGACAGCACCTTAACCTGCGTCACCACGGTGGCGGCCTCGTGCAAGTTGACCACTCGCTGCGCCCACGCCACCGTCAAATCCTCGGGTTGGCTAACAACAATGTTTTGTGGCATGTTAAAAAAGAGAGTGTTTAGGGGATGTTAAGATTATTATTGGCATCCATGTGCCTTAAGCTCTTCGGGCTTAGGTTAGCTCCATAAATTTTTCCATGAACTCCACAAATAATTTAACATGGCTATTATTTGTAAGCGTAGACTTGGTAATTAATTTGGCCTGATCAAGAATAGCACTCATTGGACTGCCAGGTTTTTGACGCTGTCCGGCACAAGTGATAATAGCTTTTTTGCGTTTGCCCATTTCAGCAATAGCACCTTTTGATCCCTTCCCTTCTACATCCCATGAAAATGCACTATCGACAAACGAACAAGAAGCTTGCATTAATGGCTGTTGTTCGGTTTCAAACATGGGTAGCAACAGATCTTCAAGGGTTCCGCTATGTTCAACCTCCCCCCAAATATAAGCCGCCTTATCACCGGCAATAGCACCAAAGGGATTGTTTGGCAAAAACGCCCATTCCCCAAAAACCCATGACGGCCCGTCATCAATAATTGCAAAATCCTGTTTTATCTTACTGAACCATGCCGTTGCCCCGACATCATCAGCATCATAAAGAAACAAATACCTTGCTTGATTGACCATGATTCCGGCTGGCTGGGCAAACACCGCACGTTGATCAAATAAAATTAAGAATTTTGCCAACAATGCTTTTACTTTATCATTTTGTGTACTGCCGCCACTATTGAACAGCAAGATCACATCCTGATCTTTTTGCCAGACGCTATCGGGCAAAAAGAACTTGCGGGCCATATCCAAACTTAAATCTTGCGCCGCATGGTTTTTGACACTGGTGCTAAATAACTGGTCAAAAGGTGCCGGATGCTCGCTAAGTTTCCATTGTTTCCGAGTAAAACCCAAACACAGCTTAAGCACCTGTTGCACAAAAGCAATATCATGCGCCCCTTCACAAAAAACCAGCAGGGCGTTCACTTCGCCCATTATCTGGCTCTCCTTAAATCCACGTCTCCTGCATCCAAAAGCTTTTTAAACTCTGGGCCGGTAAACTCCCTGGCGACTATGGCATTATCTTGGCAAACAAGGGCATGGAAAGCAAAATCCTTAATGTCCGGCACATTTTCCACAAAGGCATCGACACATTCTTTACTGTGGCTGGTCAGAAAAACCTGGACGTTAAATTCTATCGACAACGTGTGGATAAATTGGCAAAATTTGCCAATCAGTTCAACATGAATGGCATTTTCAAACTCATCAATTAAGACGATGCCGTTTTGGGCAGAAGCAAACAGCAAGGAAATAAAGAAAATACGTTGTAAACCCTCGCCATATTCCATCAAATCCAAGGTATTGTCATAAGCGCTATCTGTCACCAAAAAACGTTGCCATTCATCCACTAACCGGATATCGCTTATGCCCGGCACAACATCACGTTGGATAAACTTAAAAATCTTCGGCAAAGCTTTGGACTGGGTGCTTTTATGGTAAAAAGCGGCATACCGATGCGGTTCATTAAGGAAAAAAGGGCTGCTAAATACCGCCGGACACAGCAATTTGATTGATCCTGCCTTGGTTTGCCTATCCTGCCCCTTAAAAAGCCGCGTTAATGACTTCTGGTCACTGTCCGCAAAATAGGCTGTCAGTTCCACACTAAGCAAATATTTGGATTTGTCGATGTCCAGACTGGCCTCTTCATAATGGCGCATAGCGACACGGGCCTCTTGGCCGTCAAACTGGCCTTTTAGCTCAAAAGCTTCCGGCAATTGCCGTAAAAACCATTCTGAATTTAAGTTCTCTTCGGACACTTTACCGCGCCGCCGGATAACTTCCAGCAATCCGGCAAAATCATTTTGTCTGGACAACAAATAAATGGCTTCCAACAAGGTTGTTTTGCCGGAATTGTTAATCCCTGTAAACAAATTAATACGGGCTATTTTGCTGATATTGAGATTACGGAATTTTTTATAATGCCTCACTTCCAAACGCGTAAAATGCTGGTCGATACGGTCATGAAAAACCGTTTTTTGCTCAACACCCGCCAGCCCACCCGCCAGAGGCCCTTCAATTGCCGCCACTGCCTGCTGATAGGCGGGTAAGGTACGCACTACCGGATGGCTTTGCCACCAATAAGAATTGTATTCCAGCAACACCGAATCAGTAAGCAGTCGGCGCGATTGCTCACTGAGCGGCACATAATTTTTGTCTTGCTTGTCAATTTCAACCAGGAGCGCGTAATCGCCGTCTTTAATGACCCGCCGATAATCAGCCGCCAATTGCCGGATGGCGGCCTCGGCAACGGTGTGGTCGATGCGTTTGCGCCCCAAGGTTTCCGCCAGACAGTAATCCAGCAAGCGGATCAGGTCGCGGACATGGCCGCCGGACATCTGGATGAGCTGATCGACTACCGTGGAATCAGCCAGCAGGCGGCTACTGCCGTCAAGGCGTTTAATAATCAAATCACGCAGTTTTTCTACGGGCAGCGGCAAATAATCAGCGGTATTTTTTTCGGCAATCTTGACCATCGGCAAGCGGAAAACGCTAAATTCTTGGCTGATTCGGCCATTTTCGGTCAGGATGTCGATGGGGGCGCAGTAAATGAAGTTGCTGTTGATTTGTTTCAGTTGGTGGATGTCGCTGACAAAAAAGGTGGTGGCATCATTGCCGCAAAGCCTGTCGGTGCCATCGACAATAAACAGGATTTTTTTGCCTAGATTGGCGGCGCGTAACCGCTCTTCGATATGGCTAACCAATAAGTTGAACGCTCCGGCAAATTCACTAAAACTGTTGCGGACAGCAGTGCGGATTTCTTCCTTATGGGTGGAGCCGATACTGATGGCGGTAGTTAAGGAACCGAACAAGTTCGCCAGCAATGGCAACCCCGTGCTGGCTTTTGCCCCTGTTTCAGGTTTGCCGGAAAAGGCCTGCTCGCTTAAGTCAATTTTGACATGGTTTTTAAACCAATTTTCCAGCCGTTGTAAAAATACCGGCTCAACGCTGATGCTATCGTCCAATTGCTGCATCAGCACTTTGGCTTGTGCCAATAAGATGTCGCTGTAGTTAAGGTTGTTGATGTCCAGCTCTTGCAGGGCATCGACCAAGACAACATAATAAAAATGTGGCTGGTGCAGGCGTTTGGCCAATAGCCGCAATTCGGTGCTTTTGCCACAACCGCGATAGCCGCCAAATAGGATGTATTGCTGTGGGTTGTCTTCATCCAAGCTGCCGCTAGTCTCGTCAACCCCTAGGGTAAACAGCAACTTGTCTTGGCTAAAATTCCCCCGCGCCGCGTTAAGGTCAACCAACAGGGCTTGGTCGGTATCGGGGTCTAAGGGGCGGTCATAGCGTAAGTTTTTTTTGGCCGCCCGCGTTAAGCGCAACAGTTCTTCTGGAGACAATTCGGACATAGTCGCGTAGTGTTTAAGATAAAAAATACGGCTACCCGCTTAAGAGTGCGGTAGGTTGGGCGGTCAATGCTGTCATAAGGTCTGCGTGGGGCTTTTTCAAGGGCTTGCCCCTGTAGACGAAAGCACGGCAACGTCTATTGACCGCCAAACCCATAAGAGACAGGCTTTGCCGTTTACGTTGTTTAAAAAGACGTTGCCGTGCTTTCGTCTCTACGCAAGCCCCCTCCCCTATTTAGGCCCTTGTGCATCCTCTGGATCACCTTCATAAGGCGTGGCGTATTTGCATTCTTTATGTGGGCAGACTTTTTCCACGCCGTTGCGTTTGGTGACTTTGATGGTCAAAATCGGCCATTGGCATTCGGGGCAAGCTTCTTTGATCGGGGCGTTCCACAGGGCGTAGTTGCATTTGGGGTAGGCGGAACAGGAATAGAATATTTTACCGTTACGCGATTTGCGTTTCAACAGGCTGCCGGTTTGGCATTGTGGACAATCGACGTTGGTGTCCAGCGGCTTTTCCAGCGGTTCGATATGGCGGCATTTGGGGTAGCCGCTACAGCCGATAAACTTGCCGTAACGTCCGGCTTTTAGCACCAGAGGCGAGGCGCATTCGGGGCAGACGCGGCCTTCGACCACATCGGCCTGTTCGGTGCTGTCGCCGTCATCACCGAGATTGCGGGTGTATGAACAGCCGGGGTATTGGGTGCAACCGATAAAGCGCCCGTTACGGCCTAGGCGGATGGACAGCGGGTTGCCGCATTCGGGGCATTTTTCGTCTATGGCTTCTTGGGTGATGTCTTTGCGCTGGACGCTGCCCTCTTTTTCGTCAATCAGGGCGGTGAACGGCTTCCAGAACTCGTGCATCAGCGGAATCCAGTCCTTTTCGCCGCGTGAGACGGCATCCAGCTCGTCTTCGAGGTTGGCGGTAAAGCTGTAGTCCACGTATTTGGTGAAATGTTCGGTCAAAAAGCGGTTGACGATGCGCCCGACATCGGTCGGGTAAAAACGCTTGTTGTCCAAGGTGACATAGTCACGGTTTTGCAGCGTGGAGATGATGGTCGAGTAGGTGGACGGGCGGCCTATGCCATATTCTTCCAAGGATTTGACCAAGCTGGCTTCGCCGTAACGCGGCGGCGGCTCGGTAAAGTGTTGGCCGGTGAGGATGTCGTTGAGCGGTACGGGACGGCCTTCGTGCAGTTGCGGCAAAAAGCTTTCTTTGTCATCGCCTTCGTTGCTGTCGTCCTTGCCTTCCAGATAGACGGTCATAAACCCTGGGATGGCAATGGAGGAGCCGGTCGCCCTAAAGATATGCTTGCCATTGGCGCAGCTCAAATCCACGGCAATCAGGTTAAGGGTGGCGTGGATCATCTGGCAGGCGATAGTGCGCTTCCAGATCAGCTCGTACAGCTTGAACTGTTCGGCGCTCAAATGGCCCTTAATGGCGGCGGGAACGCGGCGGATGGAGGTGGGGCGTATCGCTTCGTGGGCTTCTTGGGCGTTTTTGGCTTTGGTCTTGAACAAACGCGGTTCTTTAGGCACGTTGGTAAGGCCGTAGTTTTCGCCAATAAAGGCGCGGATGTCCTGCACGGCCTCTTCGGACAGGTTGACCGAATCGGTACGCATATAAGAGATCAGGCCTTCGGTTTCGCCGCCGATGTCGATGCCTTCGTACAGTTGTTGGGCGACCATCATGGTGCGTTTGGTGGTGAAACCCAGTTTCCGCGCCGCTTCCTGTTGCAGGGTCGAGGTGATGAACGGCGGGGCGGGGTTGCGCTTTTGTTGCTTTTTATCCAGCTTAGTGACCAGCAGTTTACCGTCGGCGGCTTCGAGCAGCACTTGCTTGACCTGCTCGGCGCGGTCTTGGTCGGTGATGGTGAATTGGCTGACTTTCTCGTCGTCAAACTGGATGAGCTTGGCTTTAAACGCTTGCCCGTCGGCGGTCAGGGCGGCGTTTACCGTCCAATATTCGCGGCTTTTAAAGGCTTCTATTTCCAACTCGCGCTCGACTATCAGGCGCAGGGCGGGGCTTTGCACCCGGCCTGCCGATAGCCCCCGGCGGATTTTTTTCCACAATAAGGGTGACAGGTTAAAACCGACCAGATAGTCCAAGGCGCGGCGGGCTTGTTGGGCGTTAATCAGGTTGGTCGCCAACACGCCCGGATGGGCGATAGCGTCGGTGACGGCTTTTTTGGTGATTTCATGAAAAACCACGCGGTGTACGGGCTTGTCTTTCAGCAATTTTTTGTCGTTCAGCAATTCGTACAAATGCCAGGAGATGGCCTCGCCTTCCCTGTCAGGGTCGGTCGCCAAATACAAGGTATCGGCGGCTTTGAGGGCTTTGCTGATGGCTAGGACGTGCTTTTGGTTGCGCTCGATGACTTCGTACTTCATGGCGAAATCGTGGCTGGGGTCAACCGCGCCTTCTTTAGGAACAAGATCGCGGACGTGTCCATAGGAAGCCAATACCTGAAAATCCTTGCCCAGGTATTTTTCGATGGTTTTGGCTTTGGCGGGCGATTCTACGATGACAAGATGCTTGCTCATTTAATAAAGTTCTACGGTAAAAGGGCTAGTCTCCCCTAGGTCAAGAGGTCAGCGGATAGCCCTAAAGGCTTAATGGTTTCAAGAAGCCCCCAGGCCACAATGGCTATGCCCGCCCTTACGGTGCGCAAAAAAGGGCGATAGCAGGTTGGACGGGTGCTTAATGCAGATAGGTCGGCACCAAATCGTAAACAATATCTTCCATCCTGGAAAAGGCGATTTCTTCATTAGGCTGGCTGAGCAACACCATCAGCACTATCCATTTGAGCTTTTCCATAGAAATTTCTTCATTGTCCAACGCGGTGGCCCGGTCAATGACTATCTCGCGGTTAGCCGGGGTCAGGATGCCGTTATGTTCCAAAAACATAATCAGGTTGCGGCATTCAAGGTCGAGTTTGGCTTGTTCTTCGGCGCAAAAAATACGGAACGCCACCGATGCGCTCGGCTTGATCGCCCGTTGCAGGCTAAGCGATTCCAGCCAATCAAAGGCCTTGTTCACTTCGCAGGATTCAAAGCCCGCCTCCTCAAGTTCGACCTTGATGACATCACTGTCAGGAAGAATTTCAACTTCATCTTCCATATAGTTTTCAAACAAATACATCAGGACATCAAAAATATTTTCTTTCATGGTTCGCTTAAGGTTTGGATTATTTTATTCTCGTGTAGAAACCACCGGCGGTTGCTTCCACGTATCCTTGCAGCTCTAAAATAAGTAACATTGAAGAGATAACTTCAACCGATAAACCGGCATTTTCAACCAGATTATCAATGGAAGTTGGGCTGAACATGACTAGATTCAATAATGTTTGTTGCTCCAGGTCAAGCATTGTTTGCGGCAGGGCCTGCGGATAATTTATATCCTGTTGAAAGTATTGCTTTAATTCCTCAAGAATATCTTGCGTGGTCTCGACAAGCTTTGCACCTTCGCGGATCAGCGCATTGCAGCCGCGCGCCAGAGGATTATGGATGGAGCCGGGGATGGCGAAAACCTCGCGGTTTTGCTCCAGCGCCATCCTCGCGGTAATCAACGAGCCGCTGTGTTTGGCGGCCTCCACCACCAGCAACCCCTGACACAAGCCGCTGATAATCCGGTTGCGGCGCGGGAAGTGGTTGGCCTTGGCGGTGGTGCCGGGCGGAAACTCGGAAATCATCGCCCCGGTGTTGACGATATCTGTCGCCAACGCCTTATGTTTGGCCGGATAGACACGGTCAAGCCCCGTACCCGCCACGGCGATGGTGTAACCTTGGGCTTGCAGCGCCCCCTCATGGCTGGCGGCATCAATGTCCAAAGCCAAACGGCTAGCGATTACAAAACCGGCATGGCTTAAAGCTTTCGCAAATTCAAACGCGGTTTGTAGGCCCAGCTTGGAAGGGTTGCGGCTACCCACCATCGCCAATTGCGGTAAGGCCAACAAGTCTGGCTTGCCACGCACGAACAACACCGGCGGCGGGTCGGCAATCTCTTTCAGTTGCGCGGGGTAAGCGGCATCGGCCAGCGTGATGGCACTGTTATTGGGTTGCGCCAACCACGCCAAATCCTGTTCGACCAACGTCCAATCCGGCTGCCTGATGGCATCAATCAGCTTATCTTTTAGGCCTAACGCCGCCAGTCCGGCATAAGATTCGCCATACACCTGCTCTGGCGTGTGCGTCGCCAACAGTTTAAGGAACGTCCGGCATCCCACGCCCGGCACACGCAACAGCGCCAGCCAGTAGCCCAGCGGGTTATCCGTGGCTGTGCTTATCGGGTTCAGGGGGTTTGCGCTTTGTCTGAAACATGGATAGGCAAAGTCGCCCTCATCACCAACGCATAGCTGACGCGATCAAAGGTGCGGTACACCATCAACATGCCCGCCTCTTCATCCGGCAATTTCACCAACTCGTTCTTAACGGGGCTAAGCTTGTCCACCACCAAAGCCCCGCGCTTATAAATATCCAGCTCATGCCCGACTTGCAGGCCATCTTTCGAGCCTTTATCAAGGGACACCGTGTTATACAGGCCGACTTGGTTCACCCCATCCACCACACTGAGAATGGTGGCGACAATTTTGGTCTTAGGGGGCCTAGGGAAATAATTCAACACCACATCCGCTTCCAAATTGGGCAACAGCCTATCACCAAAGCGGACTTCCGAAGCCGATTTAGGTACGGTCAAGGTGGCGGGGTCGCCCACTTTCTTTAAGATGGCATCAGCGATATATTGCGCCTCATAACCCAGGATATCGCCAGTGTCAGGGTTTTTATAAACCTGCCCTGGCCGATAAATGGTGTAAGTCGAGTTATGGGTGTTGAGGATGGAGCGGACATAGACCTTATCGCCCCCCCCCGCCACCAAATGCTCACCGGCGACATCGACCACATACGGCGCGGCCCCCAGCTCACCGGCCCCCACCACGCGCAGCCGGGTCAGATATTGGCTGATTTTGCTGTTCGGGATCAGCTTAATGGCTTGGTTCAAGTCGGACTCACGGATACAAGGTGTCACCTTACCGTCCGCATCCACCGGAAAGCTGGCGCGGCCCCGTTTCGCATCGTCCTCATGCAGGACACAGGTTGATTGGATGTTCAAGTCCCCGGCAGGTTGGCTACTGTCAACAAAATTCTCGCCCCGGGTCAAACTGATTTGCGGCCTGCCATCGACCATAGCAAAATGGATGGTGTCACCCGGATAAATAAGGTCAGGATTGCGGATTTGGCTATTGTAGCTCCACAATTGGGGCCAATACGAAGGATGGTGCAGGAACTTGCCGGAAATGTCCCATAAGGTGTCACCACGGACCACCGTATAGTGCTCAGGATAGTCAGGGTTGATTTGCAGTTCATCGGCACACACCGTCATGCTGATAAACGCCGTAAGGAGTAATCCTGAAAGTTTACGAAAAGCCATAGTCATTCCTGTCGGGGGTCTTTTTTAGTGTGTTTGAATCCAAAGTTTAGATGAATTCGGCTAGAAGTCTAGTCTGAAACCAAGCCATTGATTTGTCGGACTTAGAAAATCTGCCCTTTTGATGGGTATGACACCCTGATGATGCCTGTTAACGCGCCATTTTCACACGGGAAACGGGGCGTTACAAGTTCAAGTTTATATGCGCTATGGCGCAAGCCTCGGTTTGTAAGAGCGTGGCGTTGCCAGAACAGCCGTTTTGAAACAATACACAGACACTTAACTTTGTGTAATTTCCTGTGAAAAATCGCTCATGGCCTGTTTTTTTGTTGGGTAACGTTGGTTAACACGCTGTAGATTTCGGCGTGTCTGTCGAGCGTTATTTCTGATGTTTTCATGTAGCCACATCAGTTAGAGGGGTATAAACAGTCTGGACAAATCGTTTGCTAACAGAAAATGGATAGGATATAGTCTTGAAAAATATCACTATACGCGAATGATATACACCTTTATAGGTGCATTTCAAGCCCCTTTTTTAGGGTATACTTAGCATTGGGCTTTTACACTCTTATCTCAATTAGCATTACAAATATTCATTTCCTATAATCCCTCCCTATGTCGAAATTAACCCTTGGTTATCGCTCTAATCGTTTCCTACAACTTTTTGTGGTGATTATTGGAATAACAGCCACACTGGCGATATACAAATCCACAAAGCCCACAGAATCCTTCGACAACGCCTTGGAAATGGCTCTTGAGGAGAAGCGGCGGGGTCTTATTGCGTTCGCATGGAGTGACTTGGCCTCTCCGATAGGTGAGCCATTGGCAGCAGGTGATGAGTTTTATCGACAGTTGAGTGCGGGCGTTTCAAGCTCAAATGAAACAGCAGGCTCACTCATTGGAAGGGGAATTTATAATGCGGCGCGTCAGTTTGTGCATAAATCCGATGTTTTAGCTAAACGCATCACCCAAGTAGGAGAGCATGACGGAGGTTATAATATCTGGGCAGGCCCAGGCAATCACCGCTACGGTGCAAGTTGGTTTGAAAATATCGAATGGTGTATTCGTTTGCGTTATGCGCCGGGGCAGGAAAATACTTTTGCTTATAGTATCTGGGAACTAAGCGGGGAAGCATTTGCATCCGAGTTAGGATTGCCGCGCAGGATGAACGACGATAAGTACAAATACACCGACCCGAAACCTTGGCAAGGCTTACTGATCCCAATAAGCACTCAGTGGTCTGGTAGTGAAAAATACAAACTGCAAACGCCTCATCAACGGATATGGCAAATTGAGCCGCATTCTTCGATATGCGGTGTTGCACCAGCATAGGTGCAACGTTAAACCTTTGGCGGATATTACCGAGCCTAACAAGTCAGTCAAAGAGACGCACCGCCCGTGGGCAGTTTTGGAGCTTGGTTTTTTATCAAGGTTAGGTGGCTTCGTTCTGGGGTAGAGGAGGCTGTTGTTTTTGGCTTGCTTTAGGCTTTCATTGCCATTTTGTAAGTTGGCTTTTACTATTGTGCCAGTGTTCAGTTCAGTATCAATTTTCCCAGTCAAAATTGTTTTGCCGTGCTTGGCTTGTAAGCAAACAGTTTTTAGGCTTCATCATCAAATTTAGGTTGCTGTTATGAATCTCGTACAAATTGAATCCGAAGCTCTTTCCCTACCCGTTCAAGATAGGGCGGTCTTAGTGCAACGGCTTTTATTGAGTTTGGAAGACATTTCTGAACCTGAGTTTGAGCAGTTGTGGGCTGAAGAATCTGCACGTCGTGTTGCTGAATTTGATGCGGGTAACGTACAAGCCATTTCTGGGGAAGAGGTTGCAAAGAAAGCGCGTGCATTATTAGGATGAGGCACTATAGTTTTCTTCTCGAGGCAGAAGCCGAATATTTGGAGGCAGTCCGCTTTTATGAGGAACAACGGGCTGGTCTTGGCGGTAGCCTTATCTTTGAATTTGAAGGTGTTATTGGACTCGCTATTGAGAAACCAGAAACGTGGCGGTTAGTCCATCCATCAGGAATTAGGCGTATCAGGCTATCGCAGTTTCCATATTCAGTGTTCTATCGGATACTTTTTGGCAACATACAGGTCACTGCGTTCGCTCATAACCGCCGCCGTCCAGGTTATTGGCTTGCAAGAGTCGGTTAATGGGTTGGCTTTATGTTACCCAGCCCAGCCAGCCATGCTTTTTCAAAAAGCGGCTAGTTACTTTTTTATATCGGCTAAACTGGCCGATTCTATCCAATAACGCTGGACTTAGCCGCTTCCGTCCTTGGTGGGCTTTCGGTTAAGCTTAACGGCTGTCGGTTTGTAATAATCTCCTGACCTCCTTTTTATTTTTAAAGTGTTCCCGTAACTGCACAGGCCTTGCATAAAGTACCGTGTCTATTTTGGCAAATATACGCCACGCCGCTCATAGCTTCCCCTTTTGATGTATTAGGGGGATGCGCCCCCTAAATGTGGCACAAAAGGGCTAACCCCTCTAAGCCGCTATCATTAGCCAGTTTCCAGACAGAGTAAAAACGTTTAGAATTCCGCTATTCAATTATTATAGTGGAGAGTTTGTTGAGTATTCTAACTATTCTCGAATTTCCTGACGAACGTTTGCGCAAAAAGGCGGCGGTTGTCGAGAAAATCGACCAGCAGACCAAGAGATTGGTTGATGATATGCTGGAGACCATGTACGCCGCCAAAGGTGTCGGCTTGGCCGCCACCCAGGTCAACGTCCATCGGCGGGTCATCGTCATAGACATCAGCGATGAAAAAACCGCGCCCATCTGCCTGATTAACCCACAAATCATCGAAAAGGATGGGGTTAAGGAGTCGGAAGAGGGCTGTTTGTCCGTGCCCAGCTTTTATGAAAAGGTGCAACGCGCCGAGCATATCAGGGTCAGAGCCTTAGACCGTGAGGGCCGCGAGTTTGAGCTGGAAGCGCGGGAGTTGCTGGCGGTGTGCATCCAACACGAAATGGACCATCTGGAAGGCAAATTGTTCGTCGATTACCTGTCGCCGTTAAAACGCCAACGTATCAAAAAGAAACTGGAAAAGCTTCATAAACTGGAAAAAAGTTGAGCATGAAAATTATTTTTGCCGGAACGCCTGAGTTTGCCGTGCCTAGCCTGCAAATGCTGCTCGCTTCAGACCATGAAGTCTGCGCCGTCTACACCCAACCTGACCGCCCCGCCGGGCGGGGCCGCCACCTGCAACCTAGCCCCGTCAAGCAAGTGGCGGTGGCCGCCAACCTCCCCGTCTTGCAGCCGCTAAATTTTAAGGCCGATGCCGACTTGCAACAGCTACGCAGTTTTAACGCCAACCTGATGGTGGTGGTGGCCTATGGCATCATTTTGCCCCAAAGCGTCTTGGATGCGCCCAAACTGGGCTGCCTGAACGTCCACGGCTCCCTGTTGCCGCGCTGGCGCGGCGCCGCCCCTATCCAAAGGGCGGTGCTGGCCGGTGACGCACAAACCGGTGTCACCATCATCCAGCTTGTCCTTAAATTGGACGCGGGCGCTATGCTCCATAAAGAA